>NZ_CAMJUE010000074.1 GCF_946408925.1 uncultured Methanobrevibacter sp. | reverse complement strand
TTTGTGTACTATGGTTTTCTATGGGAATTTCATTTCGCTGCAAGCTCATTATATTATAATATCACTGTACCAAGAATTTATACAACCATCGAATAGAAATTTATTGTAAAAACTAATTAGACTTTTTTTATCCTTTATTAATTAGTTTTAGTTGTTGAACAACGTTTGGAATTTATTCCATATCCTTAAAGGAGGATGATATTATATCAACCGAAACCACCACATTTAATAGACAATACAGTCAAAGTGATATTTTCCACAATGAAGAAGTAGAATCATGCCCTGTTTGCGGATCCACTGAAAGGGAAGTTGACAATTCAAGGGCTGAAGTTTCCTGTGCTCGTTGTGGTCTTGTTTTTGAAGAAAGTTTAATTGACAATGGTCCTGAATGGAGGGCTTTTGATCATGAACAAAGAAATAAACGTACTAGAACCGGTGCGCCATTATCATTTGCAATATCCGATAGGGGTTTAACCACCACAATTGATTCTAGAAACAAAGATATTAATGGTCGAAACATTCCCGAAAGGAGTCGTGCTCAATTATATCGTATGAGGAAATGGAATAAAAGGATTAGGGTTGCCAATGCCAGTGAGAGAAATTTGGCATTTGCATTAAGCGAACTTGATAGGAAATCTTCAAACCTGGGAATTCCACGTTCAATTCGTGAGGATGCGGCTTTGATTTACAGGACCGCCGCCCGTAAAAAACTTATCCGTGGAAGAAGTATTGAGGGTATGGTTGCCGCTTCAATTTATACTGCATGCAGACGCAACAATATTCCGCGTACATTGGATGAAGTCGCTGAAATATTTAAAGTTGCCAAAAAACAGATTGGTAAAAACTACAGATTCCTATCCAAAAAGTTGAATATCAAATTGAAACCAACATCCCCTGCTGATTACGTTCCTAGATTTGCAAGTCAATTGGAACTTTCCGGCCGTGTTGAATCTAAGGCAATTGAAATTATCAATGAAGCTAAAAATAAAGGGTTACTTAACGGAAAAGGCCCAACGGGTGTTGCCGCTACAGCATTGTATGTTGCATCAATATTGATGGGTGAAAGGAAAACCCAAAGGGATATTGCTGAAATTGCTGGTGTGACTGAAGTGACTATCAGAAACAGATACAAGGAATTGTTGGAAAAAATGGATAATGTGCAAATCTAGTTTATATTGGTCTTTTAGAGCATATATAGATTATTTTTTTATTTTTTTTAGCACATCATCTTGTTTAAATTACCCTAACAAAACACGGGCAATTTAGGGTATTGTACATAATTTCACCACCCGGGGCAAACACAAACATCAAGTTTAATTCTTGATGATTTTATTATTTTTTTTATGATGAAAATGATTAAATATTACATTTTACATATTATAATTGTCGTATCATTTTTTGACCAATGCCTACGGTCCTTCTATGAGGGAAGTTGATGCTGTTGATGATTAGGAGAAACCCAGCATTGGATAGGCTGCCCGTTTCGAGGGTTACTCGAGGAGCGAAGGGTATTCTAGCAATGATTCAAGAGAGTTAGTATACGGGCAAAATCCAAATTTAAAGATTTTAAAAGCTTATTTAATTAATTTACTTGTCTAAAATAAGAATTTAAGTATTTAATTCGTTAAAATATCATATAAATCAATTCTATTAATAAAAATCAAATAAATTTTTACAAAATTTACATCTATTTTGGCGTAATTTTAAATATTCTTTAATGACAGAAGTCTCCAGTTTGAATATTCCAATTGATATTATTCAAATAGTTGGAGCTAATAAAACGAATTTGTGATTTGTCCTGAATATCTGTATCTATTTTTTCTATGAATTTTTCACGAACCCACTTATTTCCATGTTTACCAGATTACTGGAGCACATTAACTGTGTAGGAAGTTTGTTATCTTTTGTTTTCCTAACTCTAGACCTCATATAAATGTATTTGAATCTTTCAAGCTGTGTCAACTCATCAATTCCTATGAACTGATATTCAGAACCCTGATAAGTATCGAGGTCATTAATGTTTCTTAAATATTCAAAGGTTAGTGAATTTCCATTGGGAAATGTCCATGAATGTTCGGTTCTATCCCACTTTGTTTTGATGCTTACATTATTTTGAACTTCCTTTAGATTTAACCACTGACTGCTTTATGAATTAAAGCTCCTTTACACTTCAAGTCAGATAAAGTACGTCTCAGGATGAGAGCATGGTATTCATTAACATCATCTTGAACATAAAACAATAACCTCATTAACAGACTTGTTGATTTGGAACCTCCTGCAGCACCGCCGATAAGGACCTCCTTTTCTCTAGCCAGTATCATCTCAGCCTGCTTTGGAAATGGATTGAATGGTATATTTAAAGATTCCACATTTAAGAATAATAATCGTGAAACATGGGAAAAACAATATGTCAGTTGTCGAATTATTAATAATAATCGTTTTGATAATGCTTCTTATTTTATTAACTGTAATTTCGACGATAATCAGGGAGATTTGGACTTTAAGAAATTTTCAAATGATAATCTTAATCTAATTTCTGAAAAGATAATTTCCAGTGAAAAATAATATTTTACTTGATACTGATTATCTAGCTGATGAGAAACTTGACATTGACGGTTTGCGCATTGATGGTAATATGCATGAAATAGCTGGAAAACTGGTTGTGACTGGTAGAAATGTAACCTTAAAAAATATTATATTAAAAGATAATGTAAAAATTGTGAATAACGATTCAGCAACATTTGAAAATTGCAGTTTTAAAAGCAATAAAAAAGAAATTATCATAAATAACGCTAATTTAACTCTTAAAAATTGTGATTTTAAAGAAAAACATAGAATACTCAATACAGGTGAAGTAACATTAATGGATGCTGATGGAACAGAAGTTACAATGGATGAAATAATTGAACTTTATGAAGAAGTAAACTCTTTCGGCGGTCTAGGCGCATTATTTGGAAAACCGCACAAAAAAAGACCTAAAAAAATTAAGAATGATAAAAAGGATGAAGAAAAAGCAAACTCTGCTTTTAGAACATTATTCGGGTGGTGATAACATAAATTTCAATGAATTTGAGCAGTTGAATAATAGCGGGCAGAAGAGATAACATTAACTGAAGGTGCTGTTTTGGATGATGATGAGCATGACATGTAAGTAAAAGTTCTTTCTTGCCGGAATATGTTGCACCGGTGTTCTAAAGATTCCTAATTTCTGAATCTTCTTTCAAATCGATATTTTACCAGCATAATTTTTTCATCATTTCTCTTGATTCAAATTTTTAGAATTTAAATAATCCTGAAATAAAATTTTAAAAAATGAAAGAACATCTTCATTAGATCCGAAGTACTCAAGCTTCCTTTCACATTCAGATAATAAATCTTCATTATCATTTACAGAAATCATATGGTAAATTCCTCCCTGTAAAAAAATGCCTGCGAATTCTCCCCAAGAACTAAACCCCAAACCCATTAACAAATTAGGATAACGATTGAATAATTCCTCTTCTATTTTCCATGACGGTGCATAGGGTGTTGAATAACCGATAATGATTTCTGTCTTATTCAACTTGATAATATCTTCAATCTCTTTGTTTGGAAAGTCATTGCTAGTAAAAAAGTGTGAGTTCCATTTACTTCCCCAATATGTCAACCTCCAGTCATACCAGTCATACCATTCTTTTCCTTCAATAACCCTACCAGTTACCCATCCCTTTTTTTTATTCCTGTTAAACTTATCAGGACACTCATCTTCACACTCGGGTTCGGAAAATACTGTGTTGAAATCAAAATGTAAATTTTGAGTTCCCCTATGCCAAACAATATGATTTTTACAAAATTCATAGATATCTTCCGTTTTCCCTTTAATGATAAGTGCATTTCTTACCCAATCCGGCATTATAATCATCACCTATAATCTTAATCAATATATATTATATTTAAGCATATTAATATATGTTAATCAAAAGAAACCAAAGTTTTTTGAACTATTTTTCATATTATTGGACCTCTCCGGCTTAAAGAAGTCAGAAATTCTTGCACAATTAAAATAAAGACAAAATAGATTTTGATGAAAGTGAATTTGAAGACTGTCACATTCCTCTATTCACAACCATCCACCATTGATTCTTTTAGCCCTCCTTCTTGGAAAAATTTCAATATTCTCTGCAGGGCTTTTAAAGATTATGAATTAGTTGTTGGAAGAAGAGAATTATGGGTTTTAAAATCTAAAAGATTATATAAACATTTCAAAACTGGCGGGGATTTGAATGGTAATTTGTTTAATTATTTATGAGTTCATATAGGTCGTTGAACGAGTAATAATTTTATTTTTATTTTTTGAGAAAAAAGCAATAATTCAAAACTCCATTATAATTCGTCTGCCACTTTACTTAATGCAAAAAATACAACCAGATACCAGATTATTGCATAAATTCCCATCCATATACAATAATTCATGCCATAATATGCAGTCGGAGTGAAATTGGCTGGGAAAACCATGGAAATACGAAATTTGCAATAATCAAAAACAGCACAAGATTAATTAATGCAAGCATAGGACAAATTTTAAAATTAGACATGTTTGTGAAGATGCTCCCACATTCTTTTGCTGCATTTAATGAAAAGCTGCCCGCCCTTATAACGAAAATTATGCTGCATAAGGTGCTAAAATGCTTACAGTAGCATTTAATTGATTTGCATCAAATCCTAAAAATCCCACATTAAAAACCGATGAAACCAACAATCAGCATCAGAATAATTCCTTCAATAACCTTTGCCACTATTGTTTGAATGATATAGCCATACGATCCGTTATCTGGCATAAGTTCGATTTTTCCATAGCATGAAACTGTCCCATGAGGTGAAATCCTATTATTGAAGTCGGAGGACATTTTTTTTATAATGATATGTCACTTATTGAAGATGATTTCATCATCATTTTTAATTGCAAATCCACTTATGATTAACTTGGAATAATTGTTTATAATCCTAGACGAATTGTTATCAAAAACGCCGAATCCTATGAAACATGATTTTCCCCTATTATCAATCACTGATTCTCTTGGGCTGTTATTAATTAATTCGCAATTGTAAATTCTTAATCTTGAATTTTTGTGATTGGCAATGATTGTGCCTGCTTTATTCTTATGAATTTTGCAATAAAGAACATTCATTTCACCTCTATTGTTTATTATGGTGCCGATATGATGGGAGTTAAAAGTAATAAATATTTTGCATAATATACGGGCAAAATCAATTTTACTGTTTTAAAATGCTTTATTTTATTTTTTAACCTTATATTTGGGAGTGTAAAATTTTCAATTCCAAAATTATTAACAATAAAGTTTCTGGCGATATTGTTTCTAATAAAGATGCATTGGAGATTTATCGCAGTGAATTTAAGGACAATCAGTCAAGAAACATCATAAACAATTCTTCAAATGCATACATCATGGACTGTGGATTTAAAGATAATGATATTGAGGAATCCGTGATATGCAATTATGGCGAGTATTGCACCATTGAATGCACTTTTGAAAGCCTTTCCGGAGAGGATGTACATAATATACTAAATAACGGCGAATTAACATTAATAAGTCCAAAAATAAAAGATGAAGGCGAAACAATATTAAACGAAAAGTGTATTTTTATTAAAGACATGTCTCCAGATTATTCAAGTAAAATTTATGGGGATGGAATCGTTGAGGGTTTAGATGACATAATACCTAAAACGGAATCATTTGATTTTGGATATCTTGATAAAATCATCCATGAAAGTACTACAAGCGAAATCACCTTAGAAGAGAACATATGTCTTGAAAGGTATGAAAGGGATTTCTACGAAGGGGGCATTGAATTGGACATTGACAATTTAATCATTGACGGTAACGGCAAAACTATTGACGGAGCCAACAAATCATGTATTTTCATCGTCACAGGAAAAAATGTCATGCTGAAAAATATCATATTCAAAAATGGTTTCAGTTTTCAAAATTATGATAATGCCTTAAATAATCATGGAGGGGCGTTGCGAATTAATCAAGAAGCAAATTTAACAATAGATGATTGTAAATTTATGGATAATGAATCTGAAGAATATGGTTCTGCTATATGTAATAGTGGTGAATTAAACATTTTAACATCTGAAATAAGCAACCATGCATCCAAAAAGAAGGGCGGTGCCATATATAACATTCATGGTCTTCTGAACGTGACAAACTCCACATTGTCCCATAACACTGCAGCAAGAGGCGGTGCCATACACAATAAACATGGCACTCTAAATATGTCCGGATCCAAATTATTAAATAATGCTGCAGACCAGCCTGCTGTTTTTGGTCGATTCGGAGTTGGAGGGGCATTACATAATGACGGGGGGAAAATGACCATATCAGAATCACTATTCTCAGGAAATTTCGCAAAATCCTATGGTGGAGCGATATTTAATGGTGAGGGTGATTTGACCATAACAAATTCCTCATTTGTTGAAAATGTGATGGATGATGGAAGTCGGGGAGTTCTAAGCAGTACTGAAAAGGGCAAGGGTAAAGTATTCGAGTTCATTTCAAATGAAATTGGGCCAAGACATATCTCTGCCGAAAAGTGTTTCAATATCGATGAACTAAAAGATAATCCCATAAAATATGTCAATATAAAAGACTGTAGCTTTGAGGGCAATAAATCTTATGACCTTTCAAGCGAAACCATAGATCCCGAATCAGAATGGTTAAGAAACTATGATTTAAATGATATTTTAGGATTTGATTATCAGTAGAAGGTTTTAATCCTATTTTACCTACATTGATAATCTTAATTCCCATATTCTAGAAATTCACAGTTGTTTTGAATATTTTCATGTAACATTCAATTTAAAAGGCATGAATTTTAGGAATCCCATTGTTTTTTGCCGAAGAAGGCAAATACTTTGCTTTGATATTTCTCATCGTTGAGCAGTTTCCATGCGGCCATACGGATAAAAATTGTATGATCGTAATTTGCCAAATCCTTAATCAGGTCTTTATTGTTAAAGTTTGGATTTAGAATCACTCCTTTCCGTACAAGTTTGCTGGATTCATTTTTAACGATATCTTCTAAAACACTTTTATCGGTAATCTTAATCACTGCTTGTTTTCTTTCAAATTTCGTCAGCCCATTATAGGCGATATCTATTAGGAATTTTTCATCTGTCAAGTAAGGGTTGTGGATGGCTGCAGTACGGACATATTTGTTTGAATCATTAATGGCGATTTTTATCAAAACGGATTCGTCATTGATGTGTTCAGTTGCCTGGCTGCGAATCCAGAAAGCAGGGTCATTCAGAGCAGTCATAATCAGTTCATCATCATTGTTGAACCATACTTTTTTATAATTTTTTTTGTAGTTTAGATTTTGAATGCTTCTAAGCGCACAATAGTGAATGCTGTTGTCTGTATCTTTTTCAAGGTCTTCTAGAACCTCCATGTCAGTAATTTTTTCAATTGCAGCTTTACGAACAAAAGTGGAAGAATTATTATATGCGATATCCTTTAAAACATCTTCATTTCTAATTTTGGGGGTTGCAGTTAAACGTACAGACTCATTAGAATCATATGCCATCTCTATTAAAACATTTTCATTTGTAATCTCTTCGATTGCGCAACAACGAATACTACTGGAAGAATCATTGTATGCAATGTCTGTTAGGATGTTTTCATCGGTTATTTTTTCGATTGCGTTCCATCGGATGCAAAGTGGAATGTCTGAATATGCAAATCTTTTTAAATGTTCAGGATTTTCAATGTTTTTGACAGCTTCGACACGAATCCTTTCTTTGGATGCATTATCCGCAATGTCCAATAAGATATTTTCATCTCTGATGTGGCGGATGGCATGTTGGGCAATCTTAAATTCTTTGAAATAATCAGTGTAGTCAAAGGCAATATTTCTTAAAAAATTGTCATCGGATATTCCTTCAATCGCCTTTTTTCGAACATCTTTTGAAATATCATTATTGCAGATTTCCTTTAAGAGATTTTCGTCATCAATATGCTTAACTGCTTCCTGACGGACCTTTTTGTTGGGGTCATGCTGTGCAATGTATTCAATGGTTTTTTGGTTGCTTAGCCTTTCAACAGCGACACGTCTTACGCTGTAATTTTCATTGTTTTTGGCAATGTCTTCCAGTATTTCTTCATCTTTTATGTGCATGGCAGCAAAACGGCGGATGTTAATGTCAGGATAGTAATCTGTGATATATTTAAGTTTACTTTCATTTTTCAAGTTTTCAATATACTCCCTCATTTCAGAAAATCCTTTTTCTTTAAATATTGTCTTAACCATCTTCAATCACTAAAAAAACTCTTAATTGTCAAATTTTGCTCTTGTCCTTTTGATTTCGTATTTTATTAAAAAGCCCCATAAGCCAACACCTAATTAATATTGTCTATGAATATAATAATAATTAAATTTTTGTTTTTACAGTCGTTATGAATGCTATTTTGTATAATTGTGGCTAAAATCTATT
>NZ_CAMJUE010000073.1 GCF_946408925.1 uncultured Methanobrevibacter sp. | reverse complement strand
CATATTATGATATGTTTATGTATTTAAAAGTTTTCATATCATGATATTATGATATGTTAATTTGAAAAAAATAATATGCACAACACCAATCCCGAGAATCTTTTCACCGTAAAATGCCAAAACACATATAAAATAACATTTTAGGCCTAAAATCATCAACTATAATATGCCATTAACAATTTTTGCTGCAGATTCAACCATTTTTGGACAAAACTCTTTAAACAAATCATTATCTCGGGCAAATTGAACTCCCTCAGGAGTACGGATATCACATTCAAGCAAATCACGACATATTATTGATCCGTTTTCCTTTTTGAATTCATCCAAAAACTTTTCACAAACCTCATTGCTTTTGGCCTTATCATCACCATACTTCAACCCCAGCGCCATGAGTGCACCGGTGCAAGCACCACAGACTTCACCTTTACGCATTCCGCTTCCAAAACAAGCTCCAATCTTTAAGGCCAGTTCTTTTGAAAGACCATAATCTTCACTGAATGCTGCAAAAACTGCCTGCGAGCACACGTAACCGTTTTCAAATAGTTGTATTGCTTCCCCAATAGAATTCATGAATAAATATATTTAAAAAGAGATTAATTAATATATCTAAAATTTAACAATGACTGAAAAAAAGAAAAATGTCAATGAATATTGACTTTGTGGAATTTACACCAGTAAAAAAAATAAATCTCCCACTAGAATTTATTACATTTAACCTGAATATTGCTCGTTTACTGCAATTCCAAGGAATATCTTCCACTGGCTATTGATGCTATGACTCCACCATCCACCAACAAGTCAATTCCTGTGATGAAGGAAGAATCATCATTCAATAGGAATTCTGCAGCCCTTGCAATCTCTTCGGAGGTTCCAACTCTTTTTGCAGCAGATGAATTAATCATTTCCTGATATCCTTCACCGGCAGCCTCAAACTCATCATATGCAAGAGGAGTTACAATGATTCCAGGAGAGATTGAATTTATCCTTGCGCCCTTATCCGCCCAGCTTGTGGCGGCAGCAGTTCTAACCCTCAAGTGATTTGCCCTTTTTGCAACGACATATGCCACTCCTGAATTGGCCATCGCTTCATTTTTAATGAAATCCAAATCCTTCAATTCACTTGTTGGAGCCAAAGCGATTTGCTTTTCTATTTCATATGGAAGATCCATCATATAACCTGTTTGGCTAGATATAATGAGTCCTGCACCACCTTTAGATATATATTTGGCGAATATATCAATGGCAACGGAGGTCGCCACCAAATCCAGATTGATTATATGCTCTGGACTTGCCTGGTTCGGGGATGCCCCTGCAGTGTCAATGAAGTATTTGATTTTTCCAAGCTCATTGGCCTTTTTGGCAAAATCCTCTACTGATTTCTCATCCAGTGCATCCACAACTTGTGTTTCTACAATGTAACCGTTGTATCTTAGCTCTTCAGCCCTTGCCTTAAGGTTTTCCTCACTTATGTCTCCAAGAAATATGATCCTGTTTGTACTTATTCTTTTGATTATTGCTGTGCCCATGCTTCCGGCACCGAGCAATACAACAACTTCCTTATCTTCATTTAAATTGAATTCCATAGTTTCATCTCCTTACGATTTTTGATAATATTTTCTTGAGCAGCATTATTTCATCCTTTGAGAGATTACCTGTAACCTCCCGTTCCCAGTTATCGATTATTTCAATAAGCTGGTCTGTCTTTTTGAATCCATTTTCTGTCAGTTCCACTATCTTTTCCCGTTTGTTTTCAGGATTTTCCACCCTTATGATATAATTTTCATCTTCAAACTTTCGCAAGAGCTTGGCCATATATGCTCCGCTCACCTTGAAAAGCTCAACCAATTCACGTTGAGTGGATTTTCCAATGAATCTTATCCTTAAAAGAACAGAATACTCTTTTATGGTTAAATCATGACTCTGAAGATTTGCCTCATAGTAGGAACCATAATCTGAAATTAATTCTTCGACATAATGATATAAGAACAGGTTTTCCGGATTTTTATTTAATTTCATATTATCTAGACATAACTTTATTGCCAATCATATAAATAGTTAACCATAGTTAACAATTAACTATATATAACAATCAGCATAATATAACAGAGTATAGGAGATGTGTTAAAATGAAAGTAATGCTAGTAAACGGAAGTCCAAACAGGAAAGGCTGCACCTACACTGCACTGAAACAAATTCAAGACACTTTAAAAGAAGAGAATATAGATTCAGAAATCTATAGAATAGGACATAAAGATATTCGAGGATGCATAGACTGCAGAAAATGCAGTGAACTGGGAAAATGCGTATTCAATGATGAAGTGAACAGTTTCGTTGAAAAGGCAGAAAAGTTTGACGGATTCATATTTGCAGGACCCGTCTATTACGGAACAGTCAACCCCACACTGACCAATTTCATGACAAGAGTGTTTTTCTCATCATTCTTTGGAGGAAAAAAAATATTCAGACTCAAACCTGCCGCTGCCGTTGCCAGTGCAAGAAGAGCAGGCACAATGACCGCCATAGATACAATCAACAGGTTCTTCACATGGGCAGAAATGCCAATAATTAGCTCAACATACTGGAATGTAATATACGGAAGCACCGCCGAAGAAGCGCTTCAAGACCTGGAAGGCTTAAGGACAATGTCCACATTAGCAAGAAACATGGCATGGTTTTTGAAAATTAAGGAATTGAGCATTAAGGAAGGAATAGAAATGCCCGAAGTTACAAAATAATGAAAATAATGTTATTCAACATCCTTGAGCGCTTCAACCATGTTCAAGTCATTGATCTTATCTGAAAACATGAGATTGACACCGATGGATATTGAAAAGGTTATAACTGCTGTCAGCAATATATTTCCCCAAGTCAGTGAAGGAATATAGTAAAGCGAGTCTCCGGCGGCATTCATCATCAGCGTCATGAAGTACAAGCCCAACGGAAGGCCAAATACATAACCGATAGAAGTAAAAATAACATTCTGAGTCAGCAATAGTTTTCTTAAGACATTTGTCCTGAAACCCAACACTTTCAAGGTTGCAATTTCCCTTTCCATTTCTGTAAATGACAATATGCCCAGATTATACAACACTATGATTGCCAGTGCCCCTGCAACGACTGTCACCACATAAACCATCATCATTACTGCAGAAGTCATCTGGTCCCAGCTTTCCTCCATCTTATCGATTGTTGTTGTTGACTTGATCGAATCGAAGTTTTCACCGAATTTCTGTTTTGTCAAAATATTGGTAGGTGTGAAGTTCAGTCCCTCATCCTCCAATGTATCCGGAGACATTATAAGACCCTGTGAAATCGGTTCTGCATGAATCTGGTCAATTTTAGAGGTCGCCCATTTGTCATTTCCGACAATATGCCATTTGACCTTATCTCCAACGGCCAAATCAAACCTGTCAGCCAACTTCTGTGAAATGGAAACATTTCCCTCACCGATTTCAATGGAATCCCTATTGCTGTCAGTGTATGATATCAAATCCGTGTTGTTAGTCACTAAAAGCGTTACCGTGTCCTCTTCATCATTTGCTTTGAGTTCAATTGACTGCTGCATGATGAAGCTTCCATCGGTCTCGTTTAAAATATAGTAAAGTTCCAACGGATTAGCCTCATTGGAAAGCAATAGCTTTGACTCATAGTGTGAAATGTCATCATATTCCCATGATTTTAACTCATTCAAGCTGTCGTTCATACCGAATGCTGCAACCAATAGTGCAACACAACCCATAACCCCAACGATTGTCATCAATGCTCTAAACTTATTGCTTTTTGCATCCCTTATGTTCCAGCGAATATTGAAGTTCAGATGTTTCCAGAACCTTGACTTTTCCAATATTCCGTTTGATGACACATCAGGCGCCTTTGACCTCATGGTATTTGCAGGATTTTCCTTTGAGATTCGTCTGCATGAAAGATATGTGACCAGTACAGACAATACCACCAGAGATACGGCAATGTATACAAAGCTCATGTCAAAGCCTGGATTCCATGACGGCATACTATAGCTTACCTTCATTGTGGGATAAAACATTTGCGGAATAATCATTGGCCCCGTTATCAATCCCAAAACTGCACCTGCAATTACAGGCCAGAAACCGTAGGATATGTAATGCAAGATTATTGTCCTGTCCTTGAATCCAACTGCCTTCAAGATCCCAATCTGAGTTCTCTGGTGTGAAACTATTCTTGTCATTGTTGTCAGCAGGGTCAGGAACGTTACAAGGATGAAAACGATTGGAAAGACATCCCCAATCATCTTGTGCTGTGCCATCTCGTCAGCAAATTTGGAAACGCTTAGATGGTCTCTTTGCTTGGTGAATGACAGATAATCAATTGAATCGTCCAATTTTTCCTGAAATTGCTTGTCGGAAATATTGTATTTGACAAGCAATGTATCATATTCAATATCCTCAGGATATGCTTTGGCTGAAAGGTATGCAAATCCCATCAGAGCAAAATCAGGTGTTAGGGATGACGGTGAAGTTTCAAATACATATTCAGGAGAATATCCCAATCCCTTGATTTCCTTTCTGATTGTGTGATTGTCGAATTCAAATTTGATTTTATCTCCAACATGAAGGTTGCGTGCCTCTGCAAAACGTGTGTCCAGCCATACTCCTGAAGCGTCAGATGCGTTGAAATCCTCACCTTCAGTAACATAAAATTTGGAAATCGTTCCCTTTTCTATGAAATGCAATGCTATGTCAGGCTTGTTTTCCATATCTCCAACCGATTGAATGACCGCCTGCCTATCAGTATCAGTTGTAAAATCATTTATCTTATCAATTGTGGAATCATCAAAATCAGTATTGTAAACCCAACCGTCCGCAAGGTTGGTTTGAGAGTAGAACTCATTGGAGGTCTGTTCCAAACCATAGTATTCAGCATATATTCCACTGTATGCGAAAATACCTATAAATGCCATTAGAAATATTGCAATGAACTGCGTCTTGTTGATTTTAATATCCCTCAGCATTTTCCTGGACAGTGACATGTATAATATATCTGAAAATTAGAATATAAAAAACCTCTTTTAAATTAAGTGAAGCAACCATTAAATGTACAGTTGTTAAATGCAACCATGAAATAATTAATTGCATTTGACATTAACATCAACTATCAATCAAACTAAACTTAATTAAAAATAGAAGCAATACATCAAATTAATTAAAAATAGAAAAAATAATGAGTGTTAGTAGGAATCAATGAGATTCTGAAACAATGCCACGGTCTCATCAACACTCATTTCAGCATGTCCACTGACTTGGGCAAGATCAGCTTCCCAAAGGGAAATCTTGCCCATAGGAGTCACCAGAAACTTGAACTTATGATTTCTTTTAACCAAATCCGTTTTAAGCAAGGGATATTCATTCAAAAGATCCATATATTTTGACTGAGCAGTAATTTCAACCATTTCATCACCTGAATAATAGTTTAATCCGATTTGCATTTAAAGATTTTGTCGTTAATAAGGTGAGTAGGAGAAATCCTATTCTCCACTTTTAAGTGACTCAACCATGTCAAGCCTTTTGATTTTTCGTGAAAACATCAAGTTGACAAAGATTGACAATGCGAATGTTATCACCGCAGTCAAAAGGAAGTTTGTGAGTGTTATTGAAGGCAGGATATAGAATGAATCCCCTGATGATGCCCACATTATATCCAAGATGATGTAACCTACCGGCAATCCCAATATGAATCCAATGGCAGTAAACCACAGGTTCTGTGTCAGCAGCAATTTCCTTAATGCACTGGTCTTGAAACCCAGAACTTTCAATGTTGCAATTTCACGCTCGATTTCTGTAAATGAGAGCAATCCCAGATTGTACAGTACCACAATAGCCAAAAGCGCTGCAAAGAATATTAAAATATATATCAAGAGCCACATTGACTCAGTCATCTCATCCCAGCTTGAGGTCATGTCATTCATTGAATTTGCCACTTTAACTCCATCATATTCCTTATCAACATGCTGTGAGGTTATGATGCTTGTTGTTGTGTAGTTTAAGTCCAAATCTTCAAGCTTGTCTTGTGACATTATGAATCCCTGTGAGATCGGATCTGCATGAATCTTATCTATTTTAGTCTTGACCCATTTATCCGAACCCATAATGTGCCATTTTACCTTATCTCCCACTTTAACGCCTAGCATATCTGCCATCTTCTGTGAAATTGAAACCTCATCATCCTTGATTTCAACATGGTTTCTGTCATAGTCTGTAGGTGTTATCAAATCGGTATCATTGACAACCAGAAGCGAACCTGACTTTTTGGCATTATCCGACTCTATTTCAATAGATGATTCCATTATCTTATCACCATCCACATTATCTGCAATATTATCGATTTGTGATACGCTTGCATTATCCTCAACCACAAGTTTTGAATCATAATGATTTATATCCGAATATTCCCATTCCTTTAAGTCATTCATTCCATCATACATTCCAAATGCGCATACAAGCAGAGCACTGCAACCGATTACACCAATTATTGTCATAAGCGCACGGGATTTGTTTCGTTTTGCATCCCTCCAGTTCCAGCGAGCATTGAATGACAGTCTCTTCCAGATGCTCAATTTTTCAACAAATCCTGAAGTTGACACTTTAGGTGTTTTTGGCCTTATGGTATCTGCAGGCTTTTCGTTGGATATATTCTTTACAGAGTAATATGAAACTGCCAGTGACATTATGACCATCAATGCGGCCACATATACAAAGTCCATGCTCCATGCAGGATTCCAAGAAGGCAGCTTATATGTTGCACTCATTGAAGGATAAAATAGCTGAGGCAATGTCATAGGACCAAATATCAAACCTAAAATCGCCCCTATCAAAACCAACCAGAAACCATATGAGACATAATGAAGAATTATTGAATGGTTTTTAAATCCGCTGGCCTTTAGGATACCAATTTGTGTACGCTGATGTGTGATTATTCTTCTCATTGTTGTTAGAAGTATCAGCATTGCAATCAGTATGAACACTACAGGGAAAATATCTCCCATCATCTCATGCTGAGCCATTTCCTCTGAAAACTGGTTTACGCTAACATGTTGTGATCTTTCAACGAAGGAATTATAGTATCCTCCCATATGATAGTCCAGAAGTTCGCTGTAGGTTTCAGGATTTCCCTCAAACTTGACGTTCAGGACATTGTATGGAACTGTGTCCTCAGGAAATGCCTTGTATGACATGTATGCAAAACCGATCTTGTCAAAATCGGGTATTACAGATGAGGATGATGCATGATACACATATTCCGGAGAGTATCCCAATCCTCTGATGGTTTTAGTGATTTCATAGTCTGCAAACTCAAAGGTTATACTATCGCCAACTTTAAGTCCCTTTGCATCTGCAAAGTTCTTGTCGAGCCACACTCCATTTTCATCATTGATGTCTAATTTTTCACCTTCAATCAGGTAGAATTTTGATATTGTATTGTTTTCAACGAAATGCAGTGTAATGTCAGGGTCGTTTTTAAAGTCCCCCACCGAGTCAACCACCAGCTGCCTTTCCATATCTGTAGTTGCCCCCAAGACATCAACCTGATAGAGGAACAAGTCATTGATGTAGTTTGAGTATATCCAACCGTCAGCCAGGTTGGTTTCATCATAATAGTCGTTGACGTTTACTTCAAGTCCTACGGATTCTCCGCCGACACCTGCAAACACAAATACTCCCAGAAATGCCATTAGAAAAATAGATATGAATTGGGCTTTGTGCTTGGAGATGTCTCTTAACATCTTCCTTGCAAGCATCCAATCACCATTCTAAATCGGTTACCTTTTTTGGATTGTCATTGATAGTGATGCTTTCTATCTGGCCGTTTTTAATCCTGATTACCTTGTCGGCCGCTTCGGCAAGTATCGCATTGTGTGTAACTATGATGACAGTAGTGTTTTGATTGTTGCTCATGCTTTGAAGAAGATTTAATATCAAAACACCTGTTTTAGAGTCCAATGCCCCAGTTGGTTCGTCACATAAAAGCATTGTAGGCTGCTTTGCCACTGCCCTTGCTATCGATACCCTTTGCTGTTCTCCACCAGAAAGCTGTGCGGGGAATTGGTTTGCATGATTCTTAAGGCCAACTGAGTCAAGAACGCTCAACCCGTCAATCTTGACATCAACAATGTCTTTCATTAGCTCCACGTTTTCAATTGCAGTCAAGTTAGGAATCAGATTGTAGAATTGGAATATAAATCCAACGTTTTTTGCACGGTATTGTGTTAGCTGATTGTCGTTAAATGATTCAATGTGATTGTCGTTTACTATGATTTGACCTGATGTTACTGAGTCAAGGCCACCCAACAGGTTCAGGAGTGTTGATTTTCCCGCTCCCGAAGGTCCCAGTATAACTACAAATTCCCCTTCATCCACTGTGAAGTTAACATTGTCCATAGCTTTTAAAATGTGGTCTCCTGATTGGTATTCCTTCACCACATTTTTAAATTCGATGATTGTACTCATTAATATTCCATCCTTATATTAATTTTATATGTTTATATTTATAACTTATAATGTATTTAAAATTTAGGTTTACCTAAATAGTGACTCTTTCAAAAACTTTGTTGATTTGAAATTTTCTGATGAAAGTTAGCTCTGA
>NZ_CAMJUE010000072.1 GCF_946408925.1 uncultured Methanobrevibacter sp. | reverse complement strand
GAGGTAGAAAAATGAGAGATGATTTGAAAGTTGGCGTGTTTTTATGTGAGTGTGGAGGAAACATATCGGACATCATTGATTTGGATAGGGTCCGGGATGAACTTGATGTGGAATTTATTGGACAGTTTGAAAACTTATGTTCACTTAACGGTAGAAAAATAATTCGTGATGCAATATTCGACCATGACCTTGACCGTGTTGTAGTTGCGGCATGCTCTCCGATAAGTCACGAAAAAACATTCCAGGATTATGTAAAACCTCTAAATCCCTACCTTATGGATATGGCCAATATACGTGAGCAATGCTCATGGGTGCATGATGATAAGGCAAAAGCCACCTCAAAAGCAATAACTCTCATTAACGCTTCAATTGAAAAGGTAAAGCAATCTGATGCAGTTGATCCGATTTACTGTCAAACACCTGATGAAGTTGCAGTAATCGGTGGAGGAATAGCCGGAATGAATGCTGCATTATCACTGGCCAAACAGGGAACCAAAGTAACTCTCATAGAACAGTCCCCTTCAATCGGAGGACATATGGCCAAGATTGGTAAAGTGTTTTCACCAGTAAAGATTGCTGAGGAATGTGGAATGTGTCTTTTAAACCCGATACTCAATGAACTTGTATGGAACGAGAATATTGAGGTTCTAACAAACACCAGAGTCATCGAAGCGGAAAGAAGAGCCGGAACATACAATCTCATATTGGAAAAGTCACCAAGATATGTTGACCCTGAAAAGTGTATTGCATGCGGAAAATGTGCCGAAGCATGTGAAGTTGAAGTTCCAAATGAGTGGAATGACAATCTCTCAATGAGAAAGGCAATATACCGTCCTTTCGGCCAGTCATATCCCGAGGCATATGTGATAGATATGGACAACTGTTCGAAATGCAGTGAATGTGTAAAAGTATGTACCATGAAGGCAATCAGGCTTAGAGGCAATAGTGAAAGAATTCCGCTGCAGGTCGGTTCAATAGTGGTTGCAACAGGCCATAAGCTATTTGATATGGAAAAGCGTCCGGAATACGGATACACAAGATATGATGATGTGATAACACAGTCCGAACTGGGCCGTATCACAGGGGTAAACGGTCCGACAAAAGGAAAGCTTCTAAAATCGAACGGTGAAGTTCCAAAGCGTGTCGTCATGATACAGTGTGTGGGATCACGTGACGAAAAGCCTGACGGACACAGGTACTGCTCAAAGATATGCTGTACAGTGGCGCTTAAGAATGCCAACATCATAAAACACAAATATCCCGACACTGATGTTTTGATATGTTATACTGATGTTAGAACTCCCGGAATGTTTGAAAAGTACTACAAACACACTCAGGAAAATGAAGTGAGGTTTTTAAGAGGACGTCCTGGTGAAGTAGTCAAGAAAGGCGATAATTTCATTGTAAGAACAGAGGATACTTTAAAAGGGGAGTTTGTTGAAATCGAAGCGGATATGGTAGTGCTTTCAACAGCAATGGAACCTTCACGAGGTACAAAGGAAATCGCTGAAATATTGAATGTCGGAATAACCGAAGACGGTTTCATTAAGGAATCACATCCTAAAATCAAGCCTGTGGCAACTGATGTTCAGGGAATATTTGTTTGCGGAACCGCTCATGAGCCAAAAGACATTACCGATTCAATTATGCAGGCAACCGCAGCAGCATCAAAAGTCGGTGAATACAACTATGGCGGTGTTGAGATAGAGCCGTTTATTGCAGAAATAGACACTGAAAAATGTACAGTCTGCGGTGAATGTATTGAAAGATGCAAATACAAGTCCATGAGCATACAGAATGATGAGATATACATTGATCCGATGAGCTGTACCGGATGCGGAAAATGTCTTGTCGGATGCAAAAACAGGGCAATAACTGTAAACGGTAACATTGATGAGAAGATTATGGCTACAATTAATGGAGCGCTGTCCAAAAAACAGCCTGGTGAGCGAATGATTCTGGTGTTTTTGGACAATATAGGATACACTGCAGCCGACAATATAGGAGTCAACAGACTGCATTATCCAGAATCAATCCATATAATCAAAGTGATATCCGTCAATCGTGTAAGGCCTAGACATATTAAGTTTGCACTGGAAAATGGTGCTGATGGAGTGTTTATTGGTGAATTCCCTGGCGATTTGATGTATGATGAGGTGGAACGTAAAATCCAAAGGGCTAAAAATAGACTGGAGGAACTGGGTGAAAATCCTGAAAGGATTACATTTTCCAAGGTGTATATCCCATATTTCTCAGGTCTTGCCCGAAAGTTCAGGGAATTTGATGCAAAAATAGCTGAATTGGACGGCAAATAATATCCAATAGTTTAAACAATAAATTATGTAACAGTATGGTTACATAATATTTTTTTCTTTTTTTCCCGATTCTGTACTGTTTTTCAGTTATCTTGGTGTTAAAATTTAAAGGTGTTCAATCACTTTCAATCCCAAGTCACTGCATTTGTATAGCCTTCCTTTTCTAACTTCTTCGTTAACGCAATATACCAGATCTTTCTTTTTCAAATCAATTAATGCTGATGAAACTTGGCTTGTTGAAAAACTGTTTTCGCGTGCTATTTCTGAGGGCATTTTCAATGTGGTTCCTATTGATTTTAATGTGTCCATTCTATATTTTGAAATTTTAACAAAACCTAAGATAAGGTAAAATTCTTTTTCATTCATGTTTATAATTGTTTATATTCAATTAAAAAAGTTTATATATTATTTAAATTCGATTTAAATCTATTTTTTAATAAGTTATACATATCTAACAAACATTTATTTAATATAACCTATATACTTTAATACAATGGATAGTGAAGTCACATACGAAAAGTTGTTTGAAGATATCATATATGTTGATGGAAGAATTTCAAAGTCAAAAGCCTTTGCTGTAATAGCTGGCGTTATAACTTTTATCGTTAACCTGGTGAATTTCATTTCACCTTCATTGAGGATGGGCGTTCTTCCTTTTTTCGTTTCTGTTTTTATTACATTTATTCAAATTTTAATATATTACTGTATAATTAGGGGTGTAGGCTATTTAATTAGAAGATTTCTAATTAAATAGAGCTCATAAACCTTTCTTTAATGGTGATTGGGTCAATGTCAATTATTGGTGCGGTGGAGTTTCCGGCTTCTGTTTTATAGACAATGAAGCTTGCATCATCGCTTTTAATTACCTTTTTTAAATCTATATTGTCGAAATAGAAGCTGTTTTTGAATCCTATGCTTTTTGCAATTTCCACAAAATCTATTTTTTGAGCATAGGTGTCCTGATTTCCGGTGGAACCATAAGCTCCGTTGTCTATTACAATCCATGTTAGATTTGAAGGGTTGTTTGCAAATACTGTTACAAGTGAACCCATGTTCATTAAAAGTGATCCGTCTCCATCAATGACAACAATGTCCTTTGAAGGCTTTGCAAGAGCCAAACCCAGGCCGATTGATGAAGCCAGTCCCATAGAACCGATCATGTAGAAGTTTTTGGAGCGGTCATCAATTTCATACAATTCCCTTGACGGAAATCCAATGTTGCAAATCACAAGTTCTTCATCTATGTTTTCCATAATGTCTGCTATCGCTTCGTATCTTGCCATGTTATCACCAATATTTAATCTCAAGCAGTATGCTTACAGGTTTTCCCTCATCTTCTGACAGTTCCCATGACCTTCTGATGTCATCATATGCCGCTTCGGGATTGGTTGGGGTGAAGAAGTTGAAGTTCATTCCCTCAAGAATTCTTGGGGTTGAATCTCCCATCGGTATTTGGCCGCATATGTTTTCACCGTCTGTTCCACGGTGGCTCATTATCATAATCAGTGGAAATTCGTATAGCTCCATCAATGATTTCAGTGCATTTATGGAGTTTCCAAGTCCTGAGTTCTGCATCAGTATTGCTGTCTTTTTTCCTCCGAGATATGCTCCGGCACATATTCCTATCCCTTCCTCTTCACGAGTAACCGGGATATGTGTTATTTCAGGGTCATCATCAATCATATTTAATAATCTTGATAAATTTACGCAAGGAACGCTTACTATAAAATCAATTTCAGCATCCTTAAGTCCGT
Source organism: uncultured Methanobrevibacter sp. (assembly GCF_946408925.1). Lineage (GTDB taxonomy): Archaea > Methanobacteriota > Methanobacteria > Methanobacteriales > Methanobacteriaceae > Methanocatella. The sequence goes on along the minus strand of NZ_CAMJUE010000072.1, from coordinate 5,033 downwards.
TGTAAATAGCTTCTGTACTATCCATTTCATCACTTCTAATTTGTTTAATAATACGTTTAATATATATTAATTAGTATTATAAGGTATTTAAAATTAATAGTAACCTTTTTATTTATTTAAAACTAATATACAATCATGTTTGATAAACTGCCAATTTCTTCTAAAACAGAAAAGATTTTAACAAAATCTCTTGATGAATCAATCACTGTTGAAGAAGCAAATCATTTAATGAATATTAAGGGGCCGGATTTATATCCCCTACTTGCAACTGCTGATTTTTTAAGACATGAAATCGTTGGAGACGATGTAACATTCATTAATAACTGTAATATCAACTTTACAAATATATGTACAGTTAGATGTGGATTCTGTGCATTTGGAAAAGATGCAGATGATCCTGAAGCATATATTTTGAATGATGAGCAGATTCTGGCGAAAGCTCAGGGTGCAGTCGATAAGGGCGCACATGAGTTCTGTGTAATGGGAGGTGTATTGCCTGATGCCGATATCGATTATTATGAGCATCTTATGCATCTTTTGAAGGATGAATATCCGAATGTTATGATTCATGGATTTTCACCTACAATGGTTAGGGATGCCTGTGTAGTTTCAGGCATTGATATTGCAGAAGGATTTGAACGCCTTAAAAGCGCAGGCCTTGACACATTGCCGGGCACTGCTGCTGAAATACTCACTGACAGGTCAAGAGAGATAATATGTCCCGAAAAGGTTAGTGTGGCCGAATGGATTGATGCAGTTAAGACTGCCCATGAAGTGGGAATTCCTGGTTCGGCAACCATAATGTACGGACATGTTGAAACATTGGAAGAAAGGGTGGAGCATATTGACATTATCAGACGATTGCAGGAAGAAACTCATGGATTTACCGAGTTTATTCCAATGACTTTTATGCATGAGTACTCTCCAATATTTTTGGAAGGTCAGACAAACCTCGGAGCCAGCGGAACTGAAGATTTGAAATTATATGCGGTTTCAAGGTTGATGCTCAGGGATTTAATCCCCAACATACAGGTGTCATGGGTTAAGATGGGATTCAGATTTGCACAGGTTGCCCTCACAGCAGGTACCAATGACCTGGGAGGCACACTTGGTGGAGATGAACTTTCAGAAGCTTCAGGCGCACCTGATGGAGTTGAAGCATCAATAGAAACATTGGACAGTATGGTGAGAAACCTTGGAAGAACTCCGATTGAGAGAAACTCCAAATATACTGAATTCTATCCAATAGCACACGGTATAGAAATGCCGTCAAAATAAGGTGTATCATGAAAAAATTTATTGTCATAGACGGACTGGATGGGTCTGGTAAGGACACACAGGTTAATCTGCTTGCTGATATGTATGAAAAGCAGGGTAAAAATGTTGTTGTCAGATCACATCCCTGCAATGACAATAAATTTGGCAGGCGTTCAAAGCAGGCTCTTTTAAAGGAAGGTAAATTGAACCATATTCTTGCTACAGTTAATTTCGGTCTTGATGCGATAAGGTCGGTTCATATGTACTATTACAGAAGGGACTGTGATGTTTTAATTTTTTCCAGATATATTCTTGCTGTTATGTATCTTCCAAACGGCATAAACACAATTGTATATAAGATTGTGGCTTTTATTCTTCCAACATCCGATTTGATGTTCTTTTTAGACATTTCTCCTGAAGAGTCCCTTAGAAGAATAGGCTCACGTGAGGAGGAAACTGAAATGTTTGAAAATATTGAGGCTTTAACTGAAAGCCGTGAAAAATCACGTAAATTCACATATAACTGGAATGTCATTCCGGCTGATGGAACACCGGAAGAGATTTCCCAAAAAATAATTAAAAAGTGTTTGGAAGCCGGTGATTAGAGCACTTCCTTAATTCCGTCAGAGGTTATTATCATCAGTGAGTTAAGGTTTTCAAGTACTAATGATACTATAGGATGGGTTTGTATGTCCTTGTGCATGAATATTATTTCATTTCCAACAATATCAATCCAGTTGACATGATACACAACAACACCGTTAACTATCAGTCCGAGATATTCAGGTACGAATCTGTTTTCATTAATTTCATCAAAGTAATTGCTTTTTCTAAGTATTTCTCTTAAGATTTTATCCATAACTATACACCTTTTCTTTCATAAACGAATTTCGGAACAGCCTTGTCAAAGGGATCGAATGTTTCCCTGTTTTTAACTTCCATGCATTTCATGCTGACCTTTGAGTGAAGTGATGAGGGAAGTCTGAGTATACGTTTAAGGTCAATTGACACTTTGGCGTCAATGGTTGCAAGGTTTACCCTGGCCATTGCCTCAACAAGATTCCTGTATCTTCTAGGACCTATATCCTTTTTAAACAAACCCCAATTGTCATTATCAAGATGATGTCTTGATGTTAAGATGTCCTTCATAAGTTTCGGATTGATTCCGTCGATTTTTTCATTGCCGACAAGATGCTGGATGTTGAATTTTACTTTTTGGGTGAATATCTTCTGATATCCTACAGGGATTGTGAAGTGTTCAAAGTTGAAGCTCTGGCTTGAAACTTCCGAGTTCATGAACTGTGATTTCGGAACCTCGGCGCCTGCGGCATATTTAAGGACCGCTGATCTGAGTTCGCTGTTTGCGGTCATCATCTCCTCATCGAGAATTCTGATATGGTATCCTCTTCCTGAATATATCAGGTGAATGTTTTTAAGGCCCAAATCTCCACTGAGAGTGTCGATTAAATTGTTCACTATTTCTAAAGCTTCTCCGAGACAGGTTTCACATACTCCGTTACACTGACATGACCTGATTGGAATGTCTTTTGCATCAACATCAAAGATATACTCTGCTTTTAGCCAGTCTTCTCTTCTACGGGGATTGTTATAGAATGCTACTGAGATGTATGCTGCAAATGGCGCCTTATATCTTAGGAATTTGCGCAGTGATTCTGTTCCTCTAAAGACCTTGTATCTGTCGTTTGGCCCACGTCCGTTATGGTCAAAACCGAATTCCCTTTTTTTGATGTCTGTTGCGATGAATTCGGGCAAGTCCTTAGGGTCCCATTCCTCACGGTAATATTGTCTTCGCTCTTTTATTGTAGCTTTAGAAAACATGATTATAATTTAGATTTTTTAAGTATTTATTTATTGGGTAAGTGTGCTTTTGTGCAAATGTGTTTTTTTCATTGGAAAATAATTAATTGGATTAAATACATATAATATTTTGAGGTATCACAAATGGCTGATTTGAATTTTGAAGAGGAAAGAATTAATTTCACACCGGTAATTTGTTATATAGATTATATCAATTTGCATTTTACCAATTATCTGAAAAGCAATTTTAAGGACATCACTCCAAGGGATTTCACTTACCTTGCCAACATTTTATATCATCCGAATTGTTCACAAAGGCAATTGGCGGATTTGTTATTTGTCTCAGAGTCCAATGTGACTCAGATTGTTAAGAAACTTGAGAAAAACGGTTTTGTAACAAGGACAGTTGATGAATCAAATAAAAGTTGTAAAATTATCAATTTGACTGATAAGGGAAAACTGACAATTTTTTCATTATTAAAAATCATCTATGAATGGGAAGCGAAGTTTTTTGAGGAATATGAAGAAGATGATGTTTTGAAATTCAAGAAAATGATATATGATTATTCACAAAAATCATATCCGTTCCATAACCTTTAAATAGGTTTGAAAATAAAACTTTACATAAGACTTAAGTTACTTAAGTTATAATTATTTTTGGTGAATATTATGTCTGATAAACAAGCAACAATAGAAGCTTTACAAGCAATCGTAACAGGTTTATCTGCAAATTCATTTGGACACAGAATCCAATCCAAAATATTTGCAGGATTAGGTTTCCAATCACTTGGAGACAAATACGCAACTCATGCACAGGAAGAAATGGACTTTGTAGAACAGTTCATGGACCGTATACTTGATTTAGGTGGTGAAATCAAACAGGAAGCACAAGAAGCTAAACCGGTCTATGAAGACATTGTTGAATTCATTGAAGCTGACTATCAAGTATCCGTTGAAGGTATTGCATTCATAAATGAATTGATGGAATCAGGAATCTTTGATGCAACAACCTATGACCTGATGAAAGTCTATCTTAAGGATGAAGAGGAAGACATGTACTGGAGCGAACAGCAATTGGACTTATGCAAAATGATCGGTAAACAAAACTACCTGACCCAATTGCTGATTAATGACCAGAATGCAGAATAGATATAAATGATAATTAAGGCAGTAAAAACTATAGACCATGGATTCATGACCCAGGGCTTTGCATTTGGTGGTGAAGAGGGAGCAGACAAATTTGATAATTCCATCAAATATCGCTCAAGCATCCAGAACTTCCTAATTGACACAGGAGATGATGTAATCCTTGTCGATACAGGGGTTCCTAGTAGTTTTCCAATAAACGAACCTGATGAAACAACCCCATTATTCATGGGAGACCAGGTAACTGGCTATATGGATGCACTAAAAGAACTAGGTTATGAAAAAGAGGATGTTACTAAAATATTACTCACTCACAAACATATTGACCACAGTGGTGAAGTAAAACAGTTCCCAAACGCTGAAGTTTACCTGTCAAAAACCGAAGCTGAAGAGTTGAATTATGAAGGGAAAAACATCATAAAAGTTGAATTTGATGACGGTGCCTATCATAACTTCGAAAAATCCCAAAAAATTGTCGATGGAGTATATCTCATAGAAGCTATCGGCCACACTACAGGTAACAGTCTGGTCATTGCTGAAGATGACGGATTATTCTACATGTTCCAGGGTGATATCACCTATACTGATGAGGCGTTATATGAAAATAAATTGTCAGTAGTGTTCGAGGACATTGAAAAGGCAAGGGAAACATTCGATAATGTTAGGGAATTTGTAAAAAACAATCCTACCGTATACCTGTCAACACATACTCCATACGGGTATGAAAACCTTGAAAACAAGGCTGTTGTAGATTTGGAAAACCCACCTGAAAGTATTTATTATGAGTAAATACTTTCAATTTACTTTTTTTT
>NZ_CAMJUE010000071.1 GCF_946408925.1 uncultured Methanobrevibacter sp. | reverse complement strand
TTCCACGGTTTTCAAAGGCAACCCAATCTAAGAACTGTTGAAGAGGAATTGATTTATCATTTAAGGAAGCTAAACTATATTGATGATTTGAAAAAGTCCCGTTTCAGAATTGCCGGGCGGACCGATGCGGGAGTCCATAGTTTGGGAAATGTGATCAGTTTCCAGTCAGAAAAGGAAGTCCGTGTAAATGAGATAAACAATTCTCTACCTGATGATATTCAGATTCTGGCAAGTGCACCTGTAAGATATGCATTCAAGCCGAGATATGCTCAAATGAGACAATACCGTTATATGCTGTTCCAGGATCTGGACGTTGACAAGTTGAGGGAATGTGCTGAGGTGTTTAAGGGAACCCATAACTTCACAAACTTCACAAAACGATTCCAAAAAACCACAACCAGAACAATTGATGAGATTAAGATTTCAAAGGTGGACCTGTCTGATTATCACAAGAAGGAATTTCCAAACCTTCATGAAACACTGTCTCCGATTTTTGTTGACATTTACGGTGAATCCTTTTTATGGAATATGGTTAGAAAGATGATGAGGGTTTTTGTGGATGTGGCTGTTGGCAAAATGGATTTGGATGAGGTTGAAAGGCTATTGAATCCGGGTAAGGATGAGCCAAGGGCTTATATTAAAGTTATGGAACCGGATTATCTGATTTTAATGGATATTCAATATGATGGAATCAAATTCAAATATGATGATTATGCATGCGAAAGGTTCAGACGTGATTTGGTTGATTCCCTCACAAATCTACAAAAAAGATATGCTATTCGCGAGTCAATGATAAAAAGTTTAAATGATTTACAATAAATTAATAACTGGTGTATTTTGATGCGCAAAGCTTTTGAAGTTAATGAAAAATTAATGATTATAACTATAATTTTAGGTTTTATTTTTGGAATTTACCTTGCAATCGGGCATGATAATCCGGATTTATGGTTTGTTGTTGTTCAATGGATATTTTTAACAGCAATAATAATGACAGTAATATCTTTTATTGCGGGACTGACTGCTAAAACCAGATATGGCGAGAGTCTGTCTGCAGTTGATATCATAAGGATATTTGCATTGAATCTGGCCATTGTCGCAGTATGCACATCATTCGGATTCGTATTCGGTTCAATAGCAATAGGCAATTTCAATACAGCAAATTAACAAAAAATGATTATTCAGTGATTATTATGAAGATAGCAACGATTTTAGGAACTAGGCCGGAAATTATAAAGATGGCTCCAATAATTGATGAAATATCAAAAAGAGGCATTGACCAGATTATTCTGCACACCGGACAGCATTATGATAAGGAAATGTCTGACAACTTTTTTAAAGACCTTGAAATTCCAACCCCTGATTATAATATTCAGGTGGGATCAGGAAGTCATGGAAAGCAAACTGGCCTTATGATGAAAGGAATTGAAGAAGTCCTGATGGATGAAAAACCTGATATTGTGCTTGTTCAGGGAGATACCAATGCAGTGCTTGCAGGAGCTTTGGTGGCTTCCAAATTGCACATTGCCATTGGACACGTTGAAGCGGGCCTCAGGTCATTTGACATGACCATGCCTGAAGAGGTCAACCGCCGTGCGGCTGATGTTACATCAACAATGTATTTCATTCCGACTGAAGAGTCTGCCATAAACCTGCTTGCAGAGGGATTTTCACATAAAAACTTATTTATCACAGGAAACACTGTAGTGGACGCATGTTTCAGGCACTTGGAAATAGCCAAAAAAAGGGGCTTTGAAGAAGAGTCATTGGCTGAGTTGGATATTGAAAATATGGACAATATTTTAACATTGACAATGCACCGAGCTGAAAATGTCGATGTAAAGGAAAGGGTAACAAACATTATTGGTGCATTGAAGGAATTAAAGGACATGAACATTGTTTTCCCGATACATCCAAGAACCAAGAATACTCTGGAAAACTTCGGTTTGTTTGATGAGCTGAATGATCTGGAACATGTTCACATTATAAAACCGCTTGGTTATCTGGATTTTTTACTTTTGACATCAAAATCAACATTGATATTAACAGATTCTGGAGGTCTTCAGGAAGAGGCCATTACACTTAATGTTCCTGCATTAACATTAAGGTACAATACCGAAAGGCCTGAAACCGTAACTGCCGGAGGCAATATTCTTGTGGGTTCGGATAAGGAGGTTATTTTGGAAAATGCAAACAGGATATTGGATGATGAAGAGTTTGCTGAAAAAATGAAAAATGCTCCTAATCCATACGGTATTGGGGATTCCGCTAAATTAACTGTTGATGCAATTGAAGATTATTATGAAAAAGGATTATTAAATATTGAGGCTCCTGAGGATATAATGAGTTTATTTACAAGAAAGATGGCTTCCATCACCGAAGACATTACAGTCAGTGAGTTTGAAGAAAATGAAAATTCCCTGATTCATATGTTATTCGACGGGAATGAAATGAGATTCCCAAGTGATGATTTAAACTTAAAGGGTATGATGATAACTTATGATAGGCGAGAATGATTCTTTATTGGTTTTTGAATATTTCACTGCTTCTGGTGAAAAAGACAAGTGTATAATTTCCGAAGCTGAGAAATTGATATTTTCACTGTTGGACGATTTATCTGAATTTAAAGTGGATTTGGTGATAAACAAATCCTATGAAAATATTTTAAAAGATCTTGATAATGTTAATATTACTTTTATTGATGAAAATATTGTGGATTGGCTTAAAATTAATGCAGAAAACTTTGATAATGCTATTTTCATATCTGCAGAAAATGACAACAATCTGTACAATATCACTAAAATATTGGAGGAAAACAACGTTAATCTATACACTTCCTCATCAGATGCTTGTCTGATTTCATCAGATAAGTTCAAAACATATGAATCCCTTCCAAACAATATTCCCCAGCCAAGGTCATTCAGATTTAAGATAGATCCAAAAGGATACTGGAAAAGGGCAATAGAAAATCTGCATGAAAAATGGCAGGCTGAAGACCCGTTGACTCCATTAAAGCTGATTATTAAGCCGCTGATTGGAGTTGACTGTGAGGATATTGTTATTTTGGAAAATATAGATGATTTGTCCTATGATTTGGAAAATATCTTTCCTCCGGGTTCAAGAATTATAGTTCAGGAGTATATTGAAGGAAAGGATATAAGTGTCAGTTTAATATCCGATGGCAAAACCGCAATTCCGATAAGCTTGAACGAACAGTTTGTAGAACTTAAAAATGATAAGGGAACTTACCTTGGCGGTAAATTGCCTTATGAAAGCAAATACAAACAGGAAGCTTTTGAAATTGCCAAAAATGCTGTTGAGTCAATTGACGGTTTAAAAGGATTTGTGGGTGTTGATTTGATAATCAATGCTGATGAAAAGGATATCTATTCAGTTTATCTTCTCGAGATTAATTCCAGATTCACAACTCCATATGTGGGATTAAGTAAGATTGCTAAGTTTAACATTGGAAAAACAATCATTGATCTGATTGATGGAAAAATAGGTATTGATGAAGTTGACATTACTCTTGATGGCGGAGTTGAATTCAAAAAATCCGGAGACTCATTGGAAATAAGGAGGATATGATTAATGAAAATTGCAGGATTTGATATCGGTGGTGCAAACACTGATTTGGCGGTAATTGACTTTGAAGATGGTGAGATGAAAACTATTGAAGTTGATTTTGCATATCTTCCAATGTGGAGCAATAATGATGATCTGTCACGCGTTTTGGTGGAACTGATTGAAAATATCTGTCCGGTTTCGCAAATTGATGCCGTGGGAATTTCAATGACTGCGGAACTGGTTGATGCATATGACACTAAAAAGGATGGTGTTTTGGATGTGGTCAATAAATGTGAGAAAACATTTGACTGTCCTGTTGCTTATGTGGGTGTTGATGGGATGATGTCTGCGGAAGAAATTGCAGAAACCCCTCTAAAGGCAGCTGCCGCCAACTGGATTGCAACAGCACAGATTGCAACATTAATCTCTGATAACTGCATATTCATTGATACCGGAAGCACCACAACAGACATTATTCCAATAAAGGACGGCAGAGAATGTGCTGTTGGCAAATCAGACTTTGACAGGTCTGCAACAGGGGAACTGGTATACACAGGTACATTGAGAACCAACCTTGCAAGCTTTCTTGATGATGTGGAACTGAACGGCAGGAAGTATCGTGTGGCCAGTGAGCTTTTTGCACAGACTGCAGATGTGTACATGGTTTTGGATTTAATTACAGAAAATGATTATATTTGTGACACTTTTGACGGTGAAGGCAAATCAAAAATTGACTGTGCCCGCAGAATCGCCCGTGTTGTGTGTGCCGATTTGGAAATGTTGGACATGGATGACATTGTTGAAATGTCAAAATACATTCATCAAAAACAGGTTGAACAGATTGCCGACGGTTTAAAACAGGTTGTTGAAACTCATGGTTTGGATTTGATTGTAACAACAGGACTCGGAAAGGATATTCTGGATAAAAAAGCTGCAGAACTGTTGGGTTTAAAAGTAAAATCCATGGGCGATATCCTGACAGATGACGAATGTACTGTGGCGCCGGCTATAGGAACTGCGGTGATGATGGAAAAATACCTGAATTAATACCACACATCCTTTAATCCAAGCAGGTATGCTCCTCCATTTGCAATCAAATGAATAACCAGTGTCAATACGATTGCCAGTACTATGAATAGTATGTCAACATTTACAACCGGAGTTACTAATATTATTGCAACTATAATGAAATCTAATTGATCTAGAATTGGTGCAGGTTTTCCTCTTCCAATTCCAAGTCTTCTTTTTAAAAAACTGCCTAATGCATCACCAAGCAATGCTCCAAAACCGAGTAAAAATCCTATCAATATCCCATTATTCACATCGGTTATTATTGGAGTTATAATGTATTGTGCCACATCCGGGGAAATCATATGATACAGGTACCCCTGAACTGCACCGGTGATTATACCAATAAGTGTACCGGCAGCAATTCCTCTCCATGTAACTCCATCTCCAATCCAGCGATTGCCTTTTGAATCACATTTGCCAAAATCAACAGGTGTTCCTCCTCCAAAAGCTAGAGCGCCTCCATTTGAGAAATATGCCGGGAGAATAAAGTATAGTGTTGTTGCAAATGCGAACAGTATCATTTGAATATTAATAGTCATTAATTTTTACTCCATCAACAGTTTAATTATATACATATTTAAAATTAATAATATTTAAATATTAAATTAGTTTAAATATATTATATTATGTAAGTTATACTAATATTGCTTTAGTATTGTAAAAAGGTGATTTTTTGAAAATTAAAGATACAAAAAGTTTATGTCCAGAGTGTGGAAAGCCTCTTGATGCTGAAGTTTATGATGAAGATGGCCGAATCTTAATCAAAAAAACTTGTGACGAGCACGGAGAGTTTATAAACACTTATTGGAGCGATGATAAATTATATAATCGGGTTGAAAAATTTATTCCAACAGTGACCGGTGTTGAAAATCCTTCCGTTGAAATTATCGGACCTTGCCCAAGCAATTGCGGACTTTGTTCAAAACACGAAACATCAACAGTTCTTGGATTGATTGATGTTACAAACAGGTGTAACTTGAGATGTCCGGTTTGTTTTGCTAATGCGGCTGCTGCAGGATACCTGTATGAGCCTTCTCAGGATGAAATCAGGCAAATGCTGAAAAATTTGAGGAATTTAAAACCTCATCCATGTCCTGCCATACAATTTGCAGGTGGGGAACCTACCGTAAGAAAAGACATAGTTGAACTTGTTAAAATGGCAAAAGAGGAAGGTTTTACGCATGTTCAAATTGCAACAAATGGTTTAAGATTGGCCAAAAGGGAAAACTTGGCTGGTGAATTGAAAGCTGCGGGACTAAACACTGTTTATCTGGCTTTTGATGGTGTAACTCCAGAACCTTATATCAACAACAGAGGTAGGGATTTGCTTCCGGACAAAATCCAGGCTATTGAAAACTGTAGAAAAGTGGGTTTGGGTGTTGTACTCGTACCGACATTGGTTAAGGGAGTAAATGATCATCAGGTTGGTGAAATCATCAAATTTGCATTTGACCACAGTGAAAATATTTATGGAGTAAACTTCCAGCCTGTTTCATTCGCCGGAAGAACTCCAGCTGACCATGTTGAAGAGCAAAGAATAACAATTCCTGACTTTGTGGACATTATCGAAAAGGAGACCGATGGCGAAGTTCCAACCAGTGCATTCTATCCTCCATCCTTTGTTGAGCCTATTGCAGAGTTCATCTCTCTTCTGGATGGTGAAGATTCAGCAAAAGTCACACTAAACTGTCATGAGCACTGTGGAATTGCAACATATGTGTTTAGAGAAAAAACTGAAGGTGACGGTAAGGACAAACTGATACCAATTACAGATTTCATTGATGTTGAAGATTTGGCTGATAAACTAAAAGAGTATAATGAAAAGCTTAAAGCCGGTAAATTCGGTTCTCGTAAAAGAGTTCTGGCAGGTTTAACTGCAAATCTTCCTAAATTAATTCACACAAGCAGAACTCCAAAAGATTTAGATATTACAAGAATCTTATTAAATGTGTTTGCTAGGGGGGATTATAAAGCTTTAGGTGATTTCTCTAAAGATTCAATGCTCATTTCCTGCATGCACTTTATGGATCCGTTTAACTTTGATGAAGACAGGGTTAAAAAATGTGTTATCCATTATGCAACACCTGACGGCAGAATTATTCCGTTCTGTACATTCAATTCAATGTATCGTCCGGAAGTGGAACAGGAATTTCAAAAACCTTTAAACTCAAAGAAGAATTAAACTTACAAAAAAATCACCTGACTTTTTGTATTCGGGATTTTTCCTGAATACTTACTTTTTTATTTATTTAATTTTTATAGTGATATTTATGGATATTATTAAGGGAAAAACATGGACTTTTGGGGAAAATATAGATACTGATGTAATCATTCCCGGAAGATATTTAAGAACATTCAATCCACAGGATTTGGCGGACCATGTACTTGAAGGTGAAAGGCCCGATTTTACCGAGAATGTCAAACCTGGAGATATTATTGTTGCCGATGAAAACTTTGGATGCGGTTCCTCAAGAGAACAGGCACCTGTTGCAATCAAGACTGCTGGAGTAAGCGCAATTGTTGCAAAATCATTTGCAAGGATATTTTATAGAAATGCAATCAATATAGGATTGCCTGTGATAGTTTCAGATATTGAGGCTAAGGACGGCGACATTATTAATATCGATTTATCAAAAGGCACATTGGTTAATGAAACCACCGGAGAATCTAAAACATTCGAGCCTTTTAAGGAGTTCATGTTGTCCATTCTGGAAGATGGAGGATTAGTTAATCACTATTTAAATGATTCTGATTAGGGAGGAATATAAAATGGATTGTCCAATTTGCGGTTCTGATGATGTTGAAATTTTAAACTCAAAACAGAAAACAACCAAAAAAAAGTTAACTGAGGAATATTTGCTTAAATGTGAAGAATGCGGTCATGTATATAAGGATGTAATTTCCTTAAAAAAACCAAGACCTTACAGGTTAATTATTTCCGAACAGGATAAATCTCATAAAACCACAATCGATTTATCTCCAAGCGATGAGCTTAAAGTTGGAGATAATCTTCTCACCGAATTGGGTCAGGTTGAGGTTTCAGGCATTGAAGTCGGAGATAAAAGGGTTACCAAATCTCTCCTTGAGGATGTGAATACTATCTGGGCATCTTCTGTTGAGATTCCGGCACGTATAGGTTTTTCAGTCGATTTGCATGGTGAGGTTGATTCATATAAACTTGACCTTGAACGGGATTTTGAAATTGCTCCTGGTGATGTTGTTAAAATAGACTCTCATATAGTTAAGGTGCATGTGATAAAAACAAGGGAGAGAAAATTGACTTCCGGATTTGCAAGGGCTAATGTTATCAAAAGGGTTTATTCCAAACCGGTCAAATTCAATAATTATGATTATGATTTAACTAAAAACATTGTTAAAAAGACCAAATAGAGTGGTATGATGAAAGTTTTCATTGAATCTTATGGATGTACATTCAATCAGGCCGACGGACAGATTATGGCAGGTAACTTATTGGAAAATGACATTGACCTTGTAGATAATATCGATGATGCGGATGTAATCATTGTAAATACATGTTATGTTAAGCTGCCTACCGAAGATAAAATGACTTATAGGATTCAAAAGTTGCAGGAACAGCATCCGGACAAAAAAATTATTGTTGGGGGATGCATGGTTGAGATTGACCCTGAAAAATTGGATAAGATCGGACCAAATATTTCATGGATCGGACCTCATCAGTTAAACAAGTCTGCCAGTGTTGTCAGTGCGACCTACTGTGGGGATGTTATTCGGGAAACCGGATTTTCAAAGGATTCTAAAGTTGGCGTTCCTAAGGTTGCAGATGACAGTATGATTCATATTCTTCAGATTTGTGAAGGTTGTTTGGGTGCATGTACATTTTGCTGCACTCGCTTTGCACGTGGGCCTCTGAACAGTTATCCGATTGAGGATATTGTTGAAGAAGCTCGCCAAGCAATTGCTAACGGTGCATGTGAAATACAGCTGACCGCACAGGATACCGCAGCATTTGGCAGAGATAGTGGTGAAAAACTGTCTGATTTAATTAAAGAAGTGGCTAATTTAGATGGAGATTTCAGAGTTCGTGTTGGAATGATGCATCCTAAAAATATTTTAAACGGTGTTGATGAAATAATCGATGCGATGAAACATCCTAAGGTATATGATTTTATCCATTTGCCTGTACAAAGTGGAAGTGACAAGGTATTGTCCGACATGAGAAGAGGCCACACAATAGCTCAATATAAGGATATTGTGTCAAGGTTCAAAAGTGAAATTCCAGATTTGACACTGGCCGTTGACATTATTGTAGGTTATCCGACTGAAAATGAAGATGATTTTAACCAAACTGTTAAACTGCTTAAAGAGATTAAACCGAGCTTAATCCATTTGTCAAAATATCAGCACAGGAAAGGTGCAATTTCATCTTCACTAAAGGAGATTCCTCCTGTAATAATGAAGAAAAGATCAAAATTTTTATCACAGATTAAAGAGGAAATAACTGAAGAGGAAAA
>NZ_CAMJUE010000070.1 GCF_946408925.1 uncultured Methanobrevibacter sp. | reverse complement strand
TCTTCCAGTTCCGGCACTTTGGTTATTCCTGAACACTGCATCATCTGGTTGCCGTTGCTTTTTTCTATCCATCTGAATGCAACGATGCCTTCATTGTTTCCATGAAGAATTCCTGCCTGGCTTGCACCGGTTTGGGAGGACAGGTCAGTTTCCCACATTCTGAGATTGTAGTCGTCGCTTTCAATCATCTCTTTCATGGTGGGCATGACTCCCATTTCAACTGCTTCAAGGAGAACCTCATGTGCGAGCCCGTCAATCTCAACGATTATGACTCCCGGATAATCCTTGACATCACCTGTTCTTTTCTTTTCAGCATCCCTTAAAACAGATCTGTAATAGGAGCTGTCATCGTTTATTGTTATCAACGAGGATAAGACAGTTGTAACCGCTGCCATACCTAAAGGTGCAAGAATTAATGCCGGACCTTTAATAGCTATTCCAAATGATGGTGCGAGCAGCTGAAGCAGCAGTCCGTTCAATATCAGTGTCCCCACACCGAAGGTTAAAACCAGAAACGGCATGGCTATTCTTGTTAAAATAGGCCAGAGTATTGCGTTGACCAAACCTAGGAACAATACTAAAAGAATTATGTCGCCGGAGTGGCTGATTTCAACCCCCAATCCTAAATAACTTATCAGATATATTCCTATGACATTTCCAATAAACACAATCAAACTTCTTTTCAAACTTTGTTTTGGAGTTTGTTTTTCATTAATAATTTCCATATTATCAGTTCTCCTTATTTAAATGGGCAACTTTCCAGTATATTGCTCTATTTTGCCTTTTGCATCATCTAAATTTATATCGATTCCTTCTATTGTGGATTTGATATCACTTAAATTGGTGTTGTTTATAATGTCATTTGCCTTTGACTGCAAATCGCCGGTCATGTTTTTTACAGTGGAGAGTGCATTAGGGTTATTATGATATACCAGTTTGTATTGTACGGATTTTGCCATATGCACTGCCATTCCCTGGTCTTTACAGCAGATTATGATATTGTCATGAGTGGTTTGGTTATCTAAAGGTATGCAATAGAACTTGCCGTTGTAATTAACTTTGATTATCTCAAATATTTGAATTTTTAAAAGTTCATCCGCATTTATCACATAACATGTAAAACCATCAATATTCTGTTTTTCCCCATTTTTTATTATTTCACTCATGGTATTGAAACCCATTTCAGATACTTTGAGGAGATTGTTGTCTTCATAGCTGTTGTATGTAGTCAGTATTCCATCTTTCCATGTCCAAATCTTAATGCTTCCAATGTCTCCGTTATGTTTTGTCTGATTTGCCGGAACTTCTATGCTTGTTCCATTTGGTGTTATTTCAATCCTTTCATAAGTTGGCATAGTTAATACTACAAAAAGGATTCCTGCCACAATAATTAAAATTATTATTGCAATAATCACTATTATTTTATTATTCATTCATCGACCTCATTGTTTTTTCAGTTTAAAAGTTATTTTTAAAACAAACATGTGATTTTTACTAAAACATGAATAAAACAACTATATATAAAAATATTGTATTTTATTGTATATAAAAATTAATTTATTATATTTTTTCAATCATTTAAACAACTTTAAATATTACTTGTGTTATAAATTATTAATATCTCTTTATTGAGAGTAGTTAATTAAAAAAGTTAAATGGGTGAAAAATATGGAAATAATGGAAATAATAAAAGATGCATTTGTATTTCCGTCAAAAAATGCAAAAGTATTATTAATTTATATTATTTTGACAATTTTAGTAAGTGCATTTTCCATCATGGGAGCAGTAATATATGCATTAGGATTCATCGTCCCTGAATATTACATGTGGGGTGGAATTGCTGGTGTAATAGCTCTGTTAATTGGATGGGTAATGTCCGGTTATATGATTAGTGTAATCAAGTCAGGTATTGATCTTAATGATGAGGTTCCTGAGTTTGTATGGTGGGATAATTTCATTACTGGATTTAACAGTTTCATTATCTCAATCGTTTACTTCTTAATTCCTGCTGTAATTGTTGTGTTTGTAGGATTGGCCACAAACGTTTTCGGCAATATTTATGCAGTTGTTTATGAATTTTATTCACAAATCCTTGCTGTTTATTTGGGATATTCCTCAACTATTGCAATGGAGGCACTATCTCAGGCAATGGTTAATTTGGTGTTCTCTTTAACAATCACTTTAACTGCTGCAGTTGTAGTGTTTGTAATCTTTTCATTCATCCAGACCATGGCGGAAGCAAGACTTGCAAATACCGGAAGTTTAGGTGAAGCTTTAAACGTTTTAGAATCTGCAAAAGACATAAAAAGAATTGGTATAGGTAAAACAATAGCAGTTATCATATTGATTTTCATAGTCGTCGGTATTATTAATGCGATTTTATCATTCATATTTGGTTATGTGCCATTCTTATCAATTCTTTCACTTTTCATTAGTCCTTACCTGGTATTATTCACACAAAGGGCTGTTGGATTGTTATATTCCGATATAGCTTAAATATTTTAAGCTATAACTTTTTCTTTTTTTTAATCAAAAACTGTTTTAAAAGATTTCTTGTTTTATCATCATTTTAAAGTTATTATAATGTTAGTTTTAATTAAAGTTTAAAAGTGAATGGTTGATTTAAAAAAAGTTTATAAGCAATCGGAAAGATTGCTTATTTTATTCGGCTATATACATTCTTACACCCTGGACGATTAAAGTAACACCAATCAGTATTGCTGCAAACAGCGGATTGGTTAGTGATAATCCTCCAAGAGCAAATGCTAGAATACCTAAGATTATAATCAATATTGAAGCAATTTTTGATGCGCCAGGTGCTGAAATTAGGCCTGCAATACCAAGTAGGATAATTATAATTCCAATAATGTAGAATTGTATTCCTAAAAGGAAGGACAATGCATCAATGTTAAATATGAACAGCAAACCGAATATGATTGCCAGGATTCCAATGATTATGTTGAAAGCTGAAAACTCGGTGAGTATTGATGCGATACCTAAGAACAGTAAGCTGACTCCGATCATAATGGATACTAATCCTGAACTTAAAATAGGGAAAATAATGAATATTAATCCTAAAATAATGGATAGTATTCCGGATGTTTTATTAGGCTCCATGTTTTTTTCCTCCAATTTTTTTTGTTTTCACTTTTTATAGTGAGAATTTTAAAAGCATTGGCGCTTTTATACTTATTAATTATTTAAATGGTAATATTTAATTGTTGGCTTTGTGATATTCATGTTTTAATTGATTTGGGTATTTCTGTTATGCATGTGCATATAGAAAAAAGTGTCTCAACCGTCATAAGGGGAATAAAATCATGTCTCAGGAAAACAGTTCAATTTAAAAGTCTAAGGATGTAGAAGAAAAAGAAGTTTTGCCATTTGCTAAAAATGAGGTCACACGCCTCATGAAAAGGAATCTTGGCGATGACAAGATGATCAGGGACCAGGTAAAAGTCGAAATGAACAAGTTCCTATACAGTGTCCTTGTAAATGTCTGCAAACACTTAAACGAGTATCCCTACACTACCATCGAATACGAAATGCTTAAGGAATGTATCTATCCTTACACCAACATCGAAAGAATCAATGAGGAAAAACAGAGAATCCTCATGCATCTTGATGCCATCAAGGCGGACTGCGATGCATTGGCAATGGATGTTGAAAAAAGCCTGAAATTAAAGGATACAGTTGAGAATGATTCATTTGCTGACTTTTCACTTGCCGGTGAAGAGGAAGATGAATAATATTGTCTTTGGGAGGTTAAGATATGGCAACCTGTCCGGATTGCGGGTCAGTGGTCATGAATGGAGACCCGTATTGTCCTCATTGCGGAGCCCATCTTAATTGGGGTTTTTATGACGATGATGAGGATGACTCATATTACTGAATTTCCGATTAGGTGGCATTGATGCCACATTAACTATTTATCAGTCAAATCTGAACTTTTAACTGCTGATTAAAAATGCCAGTTATTAGTTTTGATATTGGAGAATTAACAAAAGAACAAAAAGAAATTTTAGCTAAAGAACAGCGAATCAGCTTCAAAAGTCACAGGACTTCCAATCGAAATGTTCTATGTACTTTTCAATGAAAGGAAATCCGACAATGTTGGAGTTGGTGGGGTTCTTTTAAGCAATCAGGAATAGATTACTCAATTAATCTATTTCCAAAATCTCTTTATACATTTCTCTCAATTCTTTTTTTGCATATTCAGTATAATGCTCATTGTCCACATCATTGTCCAGTGCAAAGAGCAATAGCTCATAAAACACCCTGTTAAGTGATCTTCCTTTTTCAGTGAGGAAGTACTGTGTATTTTTCACATCATCCTCATCGCTTGTTTTATAAATCAGGTCATTGTCCTGCATCGTTTTAAGACACCTTGCCAATGCCTTGTTATCAAGTGATGGCCGGTTTGTTTTAAACTCGTTGAAATGGCTTTTTCCCAAAAACAAATCCCTTAAAACATGCAATGTCCACTTGTTGCTCATAAACTTAAGTGTATCCTCAAGGGGGTTGCGTTCATATTTTTTCTCATAATATGCTAGTTTTTTCTGATTTAAAACCATGTTAATAGTTATGTGCCTTTTGATTGTTAAATGGCATTGATGCCACTTTAGATTTATATACCAATTTTTTTTAAACTATCACTAGTGATAAAATGAGTTTAAGCAATAATGTTGAGGGTAAAGGTGTTGTGATGACCCGGTTTCTGGCGATACTTTTCGCCATCTGTTCCGGTCTTGCAATAGGCAACTTGTATTGGGCACAGCCTCTCCTTGTCCAAATAATGACAGGTTTCGGACTTCCGGCGGCTAACGGCGGACTTCTTGTAACCGCCACCCAAATCGGATATGCGATAGGAATCTTTTTTATCGTTCCTTTGGGAGATTTCGTTCAAAGAAAACGATTGATAAGCATCGTGATGATACTTTCAGTCATCACACTGATTTCCTGTGCATTTGCCCCATCATTCATGATATTGGCATTGTCCCTTTTAAGCATGGGTATCGTTACAATTATCGGCCAGGTTATATTGCCTCTGGCAGGGGATTTGAGCAGCATTGAAGAGCGTGGACACATTGTTGGAATCGTATCTTCCGGAATAACAACGGGGATTCTCTTTTCAAGATTTGCAAGCGGAATCATTGCCGGGTTTTGGGGATGGAGATCAGTATACCTGATTGCCGCAGTCCTTAACCTTGCCATGGCATTGGTTATAATCTATGTTTTACCGGATATTTCAAGCAAAAATCAGCTCAAATCATATAAGAACTTATTGTTCAGTGTTTTCACCACATTCAAAAGACACAAGACCCTGCCGAGGATATTATTGCATAGCGGTTTGATATTCGGTTTGGTGTTCAACATATTCTGGACATCCTTAACTTTTCTCTTGTCAGCAGCTCCATTCAATTATGATACATTTCAGATTGGCCTTGTAAGCCTGGCCGGACTTACCTCGGCGGTGTTCGGTTTGTGGATCGGAAAACTGCAGGACAGGGGATTGAGCGTTCCTGCACTTGGAGCATTCATAATCCTAAGTTTAATAACTATGATATGCGGTTTGATGTTTTCATCATCCATTGTTGCCATTGTGATTGTTGCAGCGGTTTTTTCAGTTGCGGTTCAGGGAATATCCGTTCTTTCACAGGCAAGACTGTTCAACCTGTCAAATGACGAGCGAAGCAGACTCAACACCGTTTTTGTCGTGAGCAATTTCATGTTCGCAGCCGTAGGTAGTGCATTGTCATCACTATTATGGTCTTTAGGCGGATGGTCATATGTTATGATGGGTGCAGGTCTGATTTCATTTGCGGCATTGATAGTTTGGATATCTTCAAGAAGCGCATTTGGCGAAGCGGATAATACGTTAAGTTCCTGATTTATCTTTTTTTTATTTTTTTAATTCTTTTTTTTGGATTTGTTGTATAATTTCAGTTGATATAACATATTTTTTACGAAATGTTTATATATCCTTTTTTCAATAATTTTATATCGGAAGGAAGTTTCCTTCCGACTAACATTTGATGAAATTCAAATTAGTCAGAAAGGTTTTCCATTTCCCATATTATTCAGAAAAGATGGATAGTATACTCAAAAAAGTGGAGTGAAAAAATGTCAGACAAAGATAAAACATTAGACCAGATAATTAAAACAATAGAAGTAAATGATATAAAATTTTTGAAACTGGAATTCTCAGACATACATGGATTGCCAAAAAGCATGGCAGTACCTCTTAAAAAAGCCGACGATGTTGAAGACATTGTTAAAGACGGATTACTGTTCGACGGTTCATCAGTTGCAGGATTAGCTTCAATCAATGACAGTGACTTGCTGGCAAAACCCGACATCAACACATTCTCAACAATCCCATGGAGGCCTGAAGTGAAAGGTACCAGCAGATTCATATGTGATATTTTCACTACAGAAGGAAAACCATATGACGGAGACCCAAGAGGTGTGCTTAAAAAATCTCTAAAACTAGCAGAGAAAAGGGGCTACCAGTTCAACATGGGTCCTGAACCTGAATTTTTCATCATAAAAGAAGATGAGGACGGAAACTACATCCCGGCTGATGAGGCAGAATACTTTGATGTTGAGCCATTGGACGAAGGTACAGACATCAGAAGGGAAATCGTATTGGGACTGGAAAAACTTGATTTCAATGTTGAGGTTAGTCACCACGAAGTGGCTGCAGGTCAACATGAGGTCGACTTCAAATACGCTGACGCTTTAAAAACAGCAGATGCAGTAATAACATTCAAGGAAGCTGTAAAAGCGGTTGTGAATAAATTAGGATTCAAGGCAACATTCATGCCAAAACCTTTCCTGGGAATCAACGGTAGCGGAATGCACTGTAATCAGAGCCTGTTCAAGGATGGGGAAAACATTTTCTATGATCCTGACTGTGAAAACCAGATATCACAGGAAGCATTATACTTCATTGGAGGATTATTGAAACACGCACCAGCTTTATCATCAATATTATCTCCAACAGTAAACTCCTACAAACGTCTGGTGCCGGGATATGAGGCACCTTGCTACATTGCATACGGTTTCAAAAACAGATCAACATTACTAAGAATTCCTGCATCCCGTGGATTAGGTACAAGAATCGAGTGCAGGTCAGCTGACCCGTCATGTAACCCATATCTTGCATTTGCAGTATTGCTTGAAGCAGGATTGGATGGTATGGACAATAAAATCGATCCTGGCGAACCAACTGAGGAAAACCTGTTCGCATACACTGAAGATGAAATCGCCGAGAAAGGAATCAGCAGCTTGCCAACCAGTTTATGGGAAGCATACCATGCACTTGAAAAGGATGAAGTTGTTAAAAAAGCACTTGGAGAAAAAGTATTCAATCAGTTCTACAATATCAAAAGGGCTGAATGGGATGCTTACAGGATACAAGTGTTCGACTATGAAAGGGATGAGTATCTGAACGTTTAGTCATTCCATTAAGTTTGAGTATATAATCAGTAGTCAATGGCATTATTGGCTACTGAATTTCATTTAACTCTTGAAGGTTTATGAACTCAAAACCGGATGAATATAATGTATTTGAAGTTAAAATCTCAGAATTATTAAAGGCATATGATAATTTTAGAAGATAAAGGGCATATGATAAATTCACGATTATCACGATTATTATTAAAGGCATATAGTAATTAACAGGATAGCTAAAGGCATATTATCATTAAAATCAACTTGATACGAGTATTCACCGATTATTTTTTTGGAGGAGAGAAAATGTGTGGAATAGCAGGTGTAATATACAAAGACAAGAAATCTCACCCGATTGGAGATGCATTGACCTCAATGCTTGAATCCCTCCAGCACAGGGGTCCGGATTCAGCAGGTTATGCTCTCTACGGTAGTTTGGATTTTCCTGAAAACTATTATCAACTCAACATTCAGGTTAACAGAAGAAAAGGCACATTGGATAATCTAAAATCACTATTGACACAAATAACACCAATATTTGAAGAGGAACTGATCGAGTCCGTAGGAGATTCGGACGTGTATAAGTGCAAAATCGCACTGGATGAGTATTCACTTTTAAAACCCTGCATCAGGGAAATCGATGAACTGGATGACGTAAGGGTCATCAACGGTTCACATTCATTCGAGATGATAAAAGATGTGGGCAAGGTAAAAGACATTGCCGAGAGATTTGATGTTTCCAACAGAATGGGGACACATGGAATAGGACACACCCGATTTGCAACCGAAAGCGGTGTTGACCGGTACCATGCACACCCTTACCAAAGCTACATCATACCGGACATTACAGTAGTGCACAATGGTCAAATCACCAACTACTGGAAAATAAGGGATCCTCTCGAGCGTAAAGGACACACTTTCGAATCATATAATGATACCGAATGCATTGTTCACTACATGGCGGATAAGCTAAACCAGGGATATAAACTTGAGGAGGCTCTTGAACAGGCAGTTATTGACCTTGACGGTCCATTCTCAATACTGGTTGGAACACCCAACGGCATAGGCATTGCAAAGGACAAGCTGGGCCTCAGACCTGGCGTGATGGTTGAAACCGATGAAATCTTTGCAGTGGCTTCAGAGGAAATGGCATTGCATGATGTCACAGATTCAGACGAAATCGAGCAAATAGCTCCGGGCGAAACAAGAGCATACACAATCTAGGGGGGTTTAACTATGAAAGAGTATGTTATCGACGCTAAAGACATGGATGTCAAGGAGTTAAACCGTACAATAAAAAAACAGGCCGTAAATCATGACAGACTCATAATCAACAATCCAGAATCCGAACACAACCTCTGTGCAGGATTGATTGAGGATGTGGAAATTGTAATCAATGGTTCGGCAGGGTATTTTGTCGGAACAATGGTCAACGGACCGAAAATCCATATCAACGGTAATGCAGGATGGTTTGCAGGTGACAACATGACTGAAGGCGAACTGGTCATTGAAGGCACTGCCGGTGACGGTGCAGGACAGGGAATCTATGGCGGAACCGTAATGGTGAAAGGCAACACCGGTTCAAGAACCGGAGAAATCATGAAAGGCGGAACTGTAATAATCGGTGGAAACAGCGGATACATGACCGGACTGCTCATGATGGGCGGCACATTAATAATACTTGGTGATGTCACTGATGATGTCGGAGAATCAATCATGAGGGGAACAATATTTGTTCTTGGAGAAGTGAAAAGCCTGGGCA
>NZ_CAMJUE010000069.1 GCF_946408925.1 uncultured Methanobrevibacter sp. | reverse complement strand
ACAATATTTGCTCCTAAAGTTGTTAATCCACCGTGAGCAAGTAATAATGCTTGGAAAATAAGTACGATAGTTGCAAGTACTGCAGTTACTGCAGGTCCGAATAATGCAGCACCTAATCCGTTACCACAAGGGTGTGAACAACTTCCAGTAACGGAAGGTAATTTCAAAGATGATAATACAAACATGAATGCCCCACTTACAGCAAGCAATGCTTTTGATTCTGGGGTTTCATCTACGATTTTTTTAATTTGATAAATACCAAATGCGACCACTATGATTGCGACAACGAACCATATGATACACCAGTTCAATGGCAAATATCCTTCCATAATATGCATAAATTAATTCCTCCAAATTTATATCAAAATCATTTGATAATTTTCTCAATAAAAACTTAAATTATAATTAAACTTTATTAAAGTTTTATTGATAATATTATTATAGTGGTTATTACATATAAATGTATAGGAAAAAGTAATACTTTTTAAATTAGGCAAACCTAAATATTAATTGGAAAAATCAAAAACCGGAGATATTATGAACATTAAAAATAATTTAATTTTAGCCTTGGATGTGATGAGTGAAAGTGAAGCGATTGAAATCTGCGAGTCAATCAAGGAGCATATCGATACAATCAAAATAGGATACCCTCTAGCATTAGCCGAAGGTCTTGAAATTATAAACAAGTTAAAGGACAAATTTGGATTTCAGGTAATATGTGACTTTAAGGTGGCAGACATTGATGCCACAAACTCCAAGATATGTGATGAAACATTCAAAGCAGGAGCCGATGCGATAATATGCCACGGTTTTGTCGGATCAGACAGCGTACAGGCATGCCTTGACATGGCCGAAAAACACCAAAAGGAACTGTTTCTTTTAACCGAAATGTCACATCCCGGAGCAAAAATGTTTCTGCAGAAAAATGCCGATGCAATAGCTGAGATGGGAGTGGAGATGGGAATCAAAAACTATGTGGCACCTGCAACAAGGCTTGACCGCCTGTCAGACATTAGAAATATTGTTGGAGATAATGCATATATAATCTCACCAGGTGTTGGAAAACAGGGCGGAGACGGCAGAAAAACCCTTCAATACTCAAATGCAATAATCGTTGGAAGAAGCATTTATGAAGCGGAAAACCCAAAACTTGCATGTGAAGAACTAATCGAAACACTTGACTGAATGTAAAATTATTTTAATAAAAAAACATAAAAATAATAATTGTTCTCATTATCATTGAACAGACCGATTTGAAGGGAGGTGAAAAACATGGCAACTGAAGTAGGAAAATTAATTATGGAAACTATCCTCGGATTAATTACCACCGCTTTTGCATTCGTTGCAGGTTTAGCATGGAACGATGCAATCCAAAAATTAATTGAACAATTCATTGGAGCTGGAGATGCACTTCCAAGTTTATTCACATATGCAATTGTTGTTACTATTGTAGCAGTACTCGTTACCGTATTACTCGCAAGAGTGGCTGGTAAAATGGGTATCGAACTCAATGAATAAATAAAAATAGAAAAGGAATTTAATATTCCTTTTTTAAACTTCTTTTTTTAATTTAACTTTTCAAAAACAATTTCTGCAATTGTATAACCAATTTCAAAAAGCATAAAGTTAACAAATGTCAATAAGTTAAATGCTCCTGAAACTGCCAACAGCAAGATTACAATTTTCATGACAAATCTATATTCAAAAAATAGATTTAAAAACACATTATCGGTAAGTTTGGAAATTGTTTCATGACCTACCTCATCAGCTAAAACACCTAAAACACAAATCAATAGAACTACCAAACTAATCTGAGGAATTCCACAAATCAGACAGATTATAATAAATATAACCAAAGTTATGATATGATGGATTCCATCTATTTTTAAAGCAAGCAGATTACCAATCAAAATTGCTATGAATATATATGCAGCTTCAACATCACTGACAGTTGCAAGGGCACAGGCCACACCACAAATCAGCCCGAGAATACTTGCAAACATCAAATTATTTTTTTCATCAAAGAAATCATCTGAATATTTCATGAAAAATCCAGATATTAAAAATAAAATAGCCAAAATTATCTCACTCATTAAAACACCTTAAATCTTATCCAAAGCAGCAGCATAAATCAATGGGAATATTACTGTAACATCACCCACAACACTTGCAAGACTGGATCCGCATCTTGCCTTTGCCCAGGACTTGGCCTCTTCTAGCGGAGCTCCACCCAAACTGCCTGCTTCAGGCCGGTCCATTGTAATCTGAATAGCAGCATCCAATCCTCCTTTAATAACGTTGGATGCTAAAGTATAATGTTTTGTAAGTCCTCCTCCTAAAAGGACTGCACCTACCTTTTCAGCCTCAAATACGATATCTGAGAGATAATGCATATCAGCCACGGCATCAACCACAAAATCATGGTCCTGGTTGAAAATCCATAACTGCAAACCCATCATCGAATCAATCAGTCCGGGAGCAAAAATTGGAACATCATTTTTAGCGGCGTTGGCAACAAATGAGTTTTCATCATCAATCAAAAGGCCAATTTCATACAGCAGCTCCTGAATGGAAACATGAGATTTTTTAGAGGAAATTTTTTCAAATATATTTATTATCTCATTTTCAAACACTGTAAAATCATCTGATCCTACATTTATATCAGCTATTCTGCCGATACCTTCCTCATTTAATTCCTCATCGTCTTTTCCTTCATGGCGATAATGAGACCCGCCAAAGGCTTCAAGCAAATCATGTGTGATATTTGCACCGCTTGATACTATTAAATCAACATGTCCGTTTTTAATCATCTCAGAGACAATATTTCTCATTCCGCCAGGTATCAGAGGACCGCCAAGGCTCATGAACACTTTCATATCATCGTCATCAATCATTTCAGCTAAAATATTGCATGCTCTTCCAACACGTCCGGCTCCTAAAACACCTGATTGATCAAACTGATTGATCAAATCAATAATCTTCATATCTGATGTAACATTAATCTGGTTGACTCTCATTTAATCACTTAATTTGTAATAATTGGAAATTGCTTTAAATTGGTTATACTGTCTATTAAATCTGTTCTTGTAACAATTCCAAGTAAAGAATGATTATTATCTGCTATAATCAATCTGGAAATTGATTTTTTAAGCATTACCTCAATAGCATTGGCTATTTTTAAATCCTCATTTACAATAACAACATTGGTTGACATCAGCTCTCCAACGGTTTTGTCTTCATCATCATTGGCTATTGCATTTACAAGGTCAGTTAAAGTAAATACTCCAACAACTTTTCCATCCTTAATAACAGGTGCTCCGTCAATTTCTTTTCTGGCCAATTTTTTGGCAGCCTCCTTAACAGAACAGTCCATTGAAAATGAAATAACATCTCTGCTTGCAATGTCTCCAACAGTTTGTTTTGGGATGCTTCTAATGGTTTTAGTATCTACCAAAAGAATATTGTCCATATCATCACGGCCAACAATGGTTCCCATAACTCCCAAGTTATTTACAGGTGTTGGGCCGATTCTTACCTCATCACCGAGATTTAAGTCTTTAATACTTCCCAATACCTTTATTGCAGCTTCACATTCACTTGGCTGAGGAACACTAGTAAATTCGATTTTTGCAACAGATACATCTTCAAGTTTAGTGCCGTTTTTGTAGATAGGAACTTTTGAGTCATTGTCTGAAACTGAAATGTTTAAAGAATGATAAGCTTCAATTGTCGGTTTATATCCTCCTCTTGGCCCAGGCACTCCTTTAACCAAACCTAAACTTCTCAATGATTGCATTTGGTTACGGATTGTTCCAGGATTTCTTCCCATAACTTCTGCAATGTCCTCACCCTTAATTGACTTACCTTTTGATGACTGATATAAATTAATTAAGGTTTGTAAAATTTCTTTTTGAACAGATGTTAACATGTTTTAACCCCATCAAATTAATATAATAAAATTATTTATGTTAAGTATAGTTTATAAATGTTAACGATTTATCATGATAGTTAGATTCTATGCATTGAAGAATGTTTAGAAAAAAAATGAATAAAAGAAATGATTATTCTATTAATTGTTTTAAATCATTTCTAATGATGGATGTTGCGTCAAATCCTTTGATTGCATCAACCATTTCGGGGAATTTTGCCTTAGGAATCAAAACATTGATTTGTGAAAAATCAGAACCCTGAGTGATTGTAGGTTCATCAGCACAAAGCTGATTATCTATAAGATAATTAGACACTTCTTCAATCTTAGTGTTAGCAATATTGAATTTTACATCAAAATATCTTTTGGCAGTGATTGCACCAAGCAATTGCTCATAAATCATTTGTGCCTTTTCAAGCTTTTCACCGGTACAGCTTACACCTGCATAAAGACCTGCGGATGAATGAAGAATAGTTTCCAATTCTTTCAATCCTGCTTTTTTAAGGCTGCTGCCTGTTTGTGTATTATCGACAATCAGGTCTGCACCTTTTGCTATGTATACTTCGGTTGCACCGTCGGAGTTTATGACTTGAACCATTTCATTGTCACCATCGGTAAGCCCCCTAACCTGCACAAAAGGCACTGCATCCCCATATATTTCGCGATATACCTCATTTTCCATAATATGTTTTCTAGTCAAGTTAGGATATTCAGTGAAACATAATATTGGAGTTTTCCTATCACGGTTATCTTCAAAAAATTCTGATAAGTTATTGTATGGAGAATCATTTGGCACAGCCACAATCAAACGAGTTTTACCGTAGTCAAGATCACCAATTTTAACAGTGTTGTTTTTTCTTAAAACAGATTCTTCCTTTACCCAATCCTCACCAACAATTGCAATGTCGACCATTCCACGGTTTAACTCAACGGGAGTGGATTGTGGGCGAGTTAGGAATGCTATGATTTCATCATCATTTTCAATAGTGATTTCATATGATTCATCACCAGGTTCGTAACCTTTAACTTCGTAACCGGCATCAACGAACAATTGGTGAGTATTACCTCTTTTAACGTTATTTAAACTTCCTTTTGGAAGTCCCAAGATTATTTTGTCTTTCATGTTAATACCCAATTGAAGTTTTTAATTCATAGTATATATTAATTGTGATATGCTTCACAACTTTCACGATTCAGTGAATGTTTGTGAACATGCATGTGCTTTATTCCATTGTCGGTTCTGATTTCGTCCAATATTTTTACACCGTCATGTGAATGGGAATGTTCTCCGTCATTGTGGTAGTGATAGTGATTATGCTCCACATTTTCGGAGTCTATTTTTTTGATTGAATCATCAAAGCGCCTGTCATACAATAATGCTGCATTCAACACAACAAGACATGATCCTGCATTGTGGACAATTGCTCCGGTTACCGGATTTAATAATCCCAGTACAGAACACACAATTGCAACCGCATTGATTGTCATTGAAATTGCAATATTTGCCTTGATTGTAAACAATGTTGAGTTTGATAATTTTTTAAGATATGGAATTTTGCCGATGTCATCTCCCAAAAGTGCAATGTCCGCCGCTTCAATTGCAACATCGCTTCCAACTGACCCCATAGCCACACTTACATCAGAGGTCTTGAGTGCAGGTGCATCATTTACTCCATCACCTATCATGCAGACTTTCTTACCTTCACTTTTAAGCTTTTCAATCCATTCGAGTTTTTCTTCGGGAAGCAAATTTCCATAAACTTTGCCTATTCCAACCTGTGAGGCAAAGTAATTAGCAGTTTCTGTATTATCTCCTGTCAGCAATATGGTTTCAGTTCCCAAATCATGCAAGTTTTCTATCATGCTTTTAGAATCTTCACGTATCACATCAGATAATCCAATCAATCCGACAACCTGACCATTTAATGCAACGATTATTGAAGCTTTTCCTTCGTTTTTCAGTTGGCCAAGATAACCGCCAACATCAACATCAATATTATTTTCATTAATAAATTTGGAGTTTCCTGCATATATCTGACCATAAGAGTTTTTACATGCAACACCTTTACCAGGATACATTTTGAACTCTTTTGGCTCTTCAATATCAATTTGAGCTTCTTTTGCATTATTTACAATAGCCTTTGCCAATGGATGTTCACTTAATTTCTCACATGACGCAGTGAGTTTAAGCAAATCATCTTCTGTCAAATCATCTTTTAAGGAGATAATATCAGAAACTTCTAAATTACCGTAAGTCAAAGTACCTGTTTTGTCGAATACCAATGTATTTAGACCACCTAAAGTTTCAAGTGCCTCACCGGATTTAATCAATACTCCATATTTTGTTGCCTGACCAATCGCAGCCATAATTGCAGTTGGTGTTGCAAGTATCAATGCACATGGGCAAAATACTACTAAAACAGTTACTCCTCTTTCAATATTTCCTGTTGCAAGCCATGCAGCAATTGCTATTATTAAAGCAACCGGAACCAGCCATGTTGCCCATTTATCTGCAATTCTTTGTGTTGGAGCCTGTTTTTCATCAGCGGCCTTTACAAGGTCGATTAATTTTTGAAGTGAGGAATTTTCACCTAAGCTTGTTGCCTTGATATCTACTGCACCATACATATTCATGGTTCCGCAGAACACTTCGTCCCCTTCCCCCTTATCAACTGGAAGTGACTCACCAGTCATGATTGACTGGTCAAGTGATGATGTACCGCTTATTATTTCACCATCCACAGGTACGCTTTCACCCGGAAGTATTCTTAAGGTATCGCCAATTATTATCTCATCAACAGGTACGATTTCTTCAACTCCATCAACAATTCTTCTTCCAGTTTGTGGAGTCAAGTTAATTAAATTTCTTAAACCTTTTTTGGCTCTTTCAACAGTCCAATCTTCTAAAAGAGCACCTAACGCCATAATCCAAGCAACTTCTCCTGCTGCGAATATTTCACCAATGAAAAGTGATGCCACCATAGCTATTGCAATGAGCAATGCTGAAGAAATCCATTTTTCACGGATTAATCTTGTAAGTGCCAAAAGAAGCATTGGTATACCGCTTATTATCACGGTTCCCCATGAGGGATCCATATAATTTGGCACTTTGATGCCAAAAATCATGAAAATAATTGCAATCAACAGAAATATACCTGAAATAATTGTCATTTTTAATCCAAATAAGAAATCTGTTATTTCATCTATCACATTAAACACCTTCTGAGTATTACTTTTTTTTAATTTATTTAAATACTCAGTATTACTAAAAAATTTTTCAATGATTTGCCCAAAATCAAAACATATTGAAAAAATTAATGATAGTAATTACCCACAGCCAAAAAGTATTACTTTTTTTAAATTCATTTAAATACTAAGTATTACTGATTATTATTTTTGACATCAACTAATATAAATGTTATTACTTTTTTCAAGTTCATTTATATACTCTGTATTACTAAAAAATTTTTAAAAAAAAAGTAAAAAAAGCCAATTAACAAAAAAAAATAGTAAAAATTAAAGATGATTAACAATATGATATTTATTCATCTTGTTTTTGTTTGAAATTCATGCATTGCTTGACATCAAGCAAAAGACCATCATGCATTTCACATTCAATTTTATACTGATTTCTAAAAATCAAATATTCACAGTCATCACAAATCATATTATCGCCCTCACGGTTTCATGGCCAAGTCCATAATGCTGAACTGTTCACCCTCCTTTCTAGGTGCCGGTGCACCCATTCCAAAAGCGGATTTGGCAAATTCCTTATTCATTCTTTTTGAAACTTCATCAAAAATCATCTTATATGCAGTGCATTGCGGATCAACAGCTTTAGGTGTGTGGTGAGCAACAATTGCATTGTAAGGACATCCCCCCTCACAGTATTTAACATGCCTGCATTTTTTACAGTTTTCATCAACAAACTCTCTAAATTCCATGAGTTTTAACCATGCATTAGATTCTTTTAAATCATCAAAACTAGGGTTGGTTGCTACATTGCCCAATACATATTCCGGCATTCCAACAAAACGGTAACATGGATAAATTGATCCGTCAAAACCAACGGCCAATGTTGTTCCGATACAGTCGGCAAATGTGCAAAGTGTTCCTCTCCTTCTAAGTGATGATCTGCAGATATGGTCCAAATCCATTACAGTGAACTTATCCAAATCATAAAGGTACTTATCCAACCAGTCAACAAGTAATTTTCCATGCTCTTCCTGATTAAGTGCCCAAGGGTCGGCATTGTCCCCTCTAAGTGAAGGCAGTGCGGCATGAATTTTGAGATTCATTTTTTCTTTTTTGAAAAATTCATACAATTCATCGGAAAAATCCTTTGAATAATCAGTTACTGTTAAAACAAAGTTAATATACAAACCTTTATTTTTGGCAAGTTCATATTTTTCCATTGTTTTATCAAAGTAACCTTCACCTCTTTGATAGTCATTAATCTCTTTTGGCCCGTCAATACTTGTACTTACAACAACATTATATTTTAAGAATAAATCAATCAATTCTTCATTTAAAAGCCAGATATTGCTTTGAAGTGAAAAACCTTCAAAATTAGGCAGTTTTGACAGTTTTTCTAAAGCATATTCATAAAAGTCATAACCTGCAAGCAATGGTTCGCCACCATGAAATGTAAAATGAACCTTATCCTCCCTAAAATCACCTAACCAATTAATAATCTGGTCAATGATTTCCAAATCCATCATATCGTTTTTATGCTCTGATCCCCAACAGTATTTGCATCTTGATGGACAATTAAGTGTAGGGATAATCATTACGTGAAATGTCATTTTAACCGTGGATTTTATTTAATTCATTCAGTAATTGTTTTTTCTCATCAGGATCCATATCTTCATTTACAAAAAAGATATAACCACACTCTTCGCATTTTACAGTATCCATTTCCGCGTGAGCTCTGTGATTATCCAACATTTTCCTGTGAGCTATCTTATCTTTTGAACCACATTTTGGACATGGCGCTAATAATTCTTCAAGTTTCATTTTTTCACCTTAATTAATAATTGTATTTTTGAAGTATTTAATTGTATAGATTGACCGAAAAGTATAAATAAGATGTTTCAATGACTACAATTTTCCAAAGTGACTTCAACAAGCCTTAAATAGTAGTTAAAACAATATATGTTAATTAAACAATATTTGAAGTGATTGACATGCCCTATGACTATTATGAATTTTTAAAAAAGCAGCGTGAAAGCGATGAATACATGGAAGCATCCGAATTGGTCAGGCAGAATCTGTGGAGTGAAACAATTAATTTTAAACTTGCCAACAGTTGGATGAAAACGGAAGACAGAATATTACTCAAGTTATACCGAAATCTGAGATACTCCTAACGATTCAGCAGATTTACCGCATGCCTGTAAATAGGAACCCCAACATGCTGGACCAATGACAAAACATATTTGGAACCTGGAAACTCAAATTCTTTTTTAACTTTTTTTAATTC
>NZ_CAMJUE010000068.1 GCF_946408925.1 uncultured Methanobrevibacter sp. | reverse complement strand
CAAAATGCAATCTACAAGTTCAACTCACAATTCAATATGGTCAAAGCCACAGAACCAGTAACCACAACACTCAAATTGGATGACATTAACATTACAAAATCAGATACAATGTTTTTCAGTGTAAGGGGACTAACCAATGCCAAGGCAAGCATTTATCTTGATGATGAGTTCTTCGTAAGCTATGATGTTGATGAAAACTCTTTTGAAGAGGAGCTTGCCACCTCAAAACTGGCAGCCGGATCATACAACCTTGTCTGCATCATCGAAACAGGTCCACTCAGGGGAGAGTATAATGTCACCGGAGACACTTCGCACTCAGAGCTAAGGATAAAATACACTAGAACTAAAGCAAGTTCCTCTCAAAACCGCTACATCAGCATAATCAACACTACACTGAACGTTAGGGACATTCCTGACTTGAACCCAATAAATATTGATGCCCCGCCAATTAATGTAACCTACACCAAAAGCATACCGGTGCGCTTCAATGGTGAGGGAACAGGTGAAATGCTTGTCTGGATTGACGGTGAGAAGATCTTCAACAATACTATAATGTTTTCATGGGAAAACCCATTATACATTCCAACCATGGATAATAACGGAGAGTATTTCAATGTGGGAAGCCATGACCTTTCATTTGAGATAACAATGGCTGAAAAGTACGCACGCTTCAAACCTGACATATACCTCTATGATAATGTATTCCATTTCAACTTTTTAGAATCCGTGGAAAGCTCCACTTACCTCAACGACAGGTACATAATCACCACTGCACTCAACATTAAAGACAAGAATGCAGGAATTGTTGAGATAGAATCTGATGATACTGTAACAATTACCCGCACAAATGACATTAACATTGAAATCGACGGTTTAAACGAAGCGATTAATCTAACAGTTTATGTGGATGACGTTGAACTGTATGATGAAAACACCCGTGAAAGTTCAGTCGCCGTTAAAACATTCACTCCAAGATCCTCAATTGATGATGTCAATGAAAGGGACATCAGGGCAGGCAATTATAAGTTAAGGTTCGAGTTTCAATCATTAAAATCCTATGATGTTGAAGCCGAATACAAGAATAATAAATTAACATTCAGCTTCAAGGAGAATCAGAATCAACCTAATCCTGATGGAATAATCTACCAATTGAACACTACATTAATCGTTAAGGAAAAAGCCTCCACAGTCCATATCAATAAGGTTAAAAACAACACTTACTTCGATGACACTGAATTCGTCGTCAAGATGGACCTTTATAAGATTGAAGATGATGATGACTGGGATGACGAGGGTGTTGAAAATCCGATTGGAACACAGGATGTTGGAATCATAGTCACACGTGACGGCAAAACACTCTACAGGGGCGATGACCTGATGAACATCTACCTGAGCAATCAGTACAACTATGACTTTGAAAACGAGAGACTTCCAAGCGCCGGAACCTACACCATCAAAATCATCAACCTGGCAGACAACACATATGATACCGCTTCATTCACTGTTAAGAAGGAAAACAGGGTATTCAACAGGAAATACTCCGCTGATGATTTTAACGTACTATTCACAATTGACTTTACAGCCTGCAACAGTGATTTGAATGATTTATTCACAATCGAATTCGACAATCAGGAAAAAGAGTTCAGGGCAAAGAAAAGCTCCGGAAGCAATAAAAAAGAAGTGCTTTTCACCGATATTGACCCTGGAACATATACTGCAACATTCACTCTCAAGGGAAATGGCATCTACAATGACGCTACAGTGAAATCCAAGGTCACCGTGAAAAAAGAGGCTCCTGCAATATCTGCCAAAAGCAACGGGAACAAATTGGACATAACTATAGACATTCCAAAATCAAAAACCAGTGCAGTGATTGTTGTCAGTGCCGGTGGAGCTGAAAAGAAGTTTAATGTCGACAGGAACACCAAACACCTGACAGTAAGCTTTGATGAACTGGGTTCAGGCAGCCATAATGTTGACATTGAGTTTATGGGAAATGAAAGGTACACTTCAAAGACCCTAACCGATAACATCTACATTTCACACAACTACAGTCCGCCGGAAAGGGAACCGGTCAGGGAAGAGGACAATACTGACAATAATCCGGGTAATAGTGATGGTGATGGTGACGGCATAGGCACCGGTACAGGGGATTCCAATTCAGCCGGCAGTGGAAACGGAACATATAACGGTAAAATGGCCTCCAATGCCCGAGGATTCAATGGTGATTTGGGTTCTCAGGGAAGCGGTCATGGAGATGGTGATGGCAGTGGTGTTAAAAGCTATGAGATAACCAAAAACATCATTAAGCATGAGGCCAGCTATGCATTATTGATATTCCTGATTATAGCACTTGCATTGTTATTCATCAGTTTCCTTTATGAAAGACGTGATGAGGAAGAGGAAGAGTATTAACAATATTCAAGTGAGTGTTTGCATAAAACAATGTAATTAGTAGTTTGAATATTTTATTTTTTTGACTTATCAAAAGATTATTTGGATCTGTTTAAAATCTTTTCTTTTTCGTCAATATATACAACCGCCAGGATAAGAATGATGACATGAAGCACAAGCATTATCAGTGAGGTCTGGTTGAATGCCGCCACAGAAGCCCTGTCATGGCCGATGTTTCCTCCTGCAAGGATTGCGACTATCACGATTCCCAGTGATGAGCCTATTGCTGCAAAAATCTGTCTTAATGTATTGTTTACCGCTGTTCCGTCCTCAACCTTATCGGATACCATGGTCAGTGTCCATGTTGTGGCAGGCATCAGCACAAGGCCAAAGCCTATGTAGCGGATTGTCTGGGTTATTGTCATGAACTCGAAGCTTGAATCCTGAGTGTAGAATATCATGCTTGCAAATCCAACAATTGAAAGTATGCATCCGATTGTGAGAACCTTTTTGATGCCTATCCTGTTTGTAAGAAGCGGGCCGATTATGTTGAATACTATTATCACAAGTCCCCCAGGAAGCATGACTGAAGCGGATATGATGGCTGAGTTGTAGGCCACTCCCTGGATGAAAACCGGCAGAAGGGCGGTGCATCCGTTAAGGCATCCGAAAAGAATGCTTATGAATATTGTTCCGATTAGGAAATACTTGTTTTTCAGTATGGACAGGTTAATCAGAGGCTTTTCAAGTTTAGGCTGGCGTCTCACGAAGAGTGTTAAGGTCACAGCTCCGATTATAATCGGCACGACCACCAGGTGGTGTGTGAATCCGTAGTCTGCAATGTTTGTAAACCCGAGCATCACTCCCGCACATCCGATTATGGACAGTGCGACTGATGCCCAGTCAAGAGGATAGTCCGTGCCTGAATTGTCGTCTTTTACGAATACCAATCCCAGAGCCATGATGATAATTGAGGCTATTGTGAAAAATGAGAAGAGCTCCCTCCAGCCGTAGTATGTTATGACGAATCCTCCGGCAAATGAGCCGAGAACCGGTGCGATTGCAAGAACCAGTCCGTACACTCCCATGTAGGTCTGCCATTTCTCCTCGGGGATGATTCTTAGAAGAAATATTTGGGTGTAGGGCATCATTATGCCGTTTCCGATTGCCTGAAGTATCCTTCCGATTATCAGGACTACAAGGGATGTGGAAAAGTAGCATATAATAGATCCTATAAGGAATATGGCCAGTGAAAACATGAATATTTTTCTTGCGCTGAATCTTCGTGATATGAATGCGCTTAGGGGTATCATCACTCCAACAACGAGCAGGAACGCTGAGTAGGACCATTGCGCCTGTGTGGATGTGACTGAAAAGTCGCTCATCAGGTAGACGACTCCTGTCGTGATTATGGATTGGGCTACTGTCAGCAGGCTTCCGGCTATGATGAAGATGACCAGCATTTTCATGTTGTCTTTCAATGTTTCCTTCATTTCTAATCCTCTTAACATATTTTATTAAATTTAGTTCTTTAATGCATGTTATTTATATTTTTAGATTATTTTTTTTACATTTGATTATTTTTAATGGGGGAAATGTGGTTGCATGACTAAAAAAATCACGGGAGGGCATTGTTTTAACTCATTTCCACAAACTTTTTTTAAATCATTAAGTATCATAATTATTGATTTTATGTTAATTTATTTTATAGTTTATACTGTAAAGTGGTTGAATAAATAATCGTTTCTTTCATTTAAACAAAACCTTTATATACTATGTCAAACAGATATACTATTAGACACATGTAACCGGCGATGAGTGTCTCAACCATCACAGAGGAAAAAATATTATGAATGAGCAAAACATCAATCAAAACAGGAAACAGGCTGTTGAAAGTGAAAAATTGCCTTTTGCAAAAAATGAGGTCTATCGTCTCATGAAGGAAAACCTCGACGACGACAAGATGATCCGTGACCAGGTGAAAGTCGAGATGAACAGGTTTCTATACTCAATCCTTGTCAATGTCTGCAGGCACCTGAACGAGTACCCATACACCACCATCGAATATGAAATGCTTAAGGAATGCATCTACCCATACACCAACATCGAAAGGATCAATGAGGAAAAGCAGAGGATACTCATGCACCTTGAGGCCATCAAGGCAGACTGCGACGCACTGGCAATGGATGTTGAAAAAAGCCTGAGGCTCAAGGACACAACTGATGAGGATTCCATCGCTGACTTTTCAGCCAATAGGGAAGGTGAATAGATTATGGGAATCTGTCCCAATTGCGGAGAGTGGGTTGACGAGGGCGACATCTGCATGAGCTGCGGAGGCGGCGGAGGATACAGTGAAGACCCCGAACAGGGACTCTACTACAGGGGCGATGATTACTCCTCTCCAAGATACGATCCGCCAAACCCCAGGAAGGTTCATGAAAATCGATTGAAAAGCGATAAGCGTTTGTATGAAAGCAAACTGGAACAAGCCAGAAGCGAAAAGAATGCCATGTATAGGATAAGGCGTTACAATGAGGCGCTGGACTATTATGAGAGTTATCACAAATCATCCGAAATATATGGGATGGAGATTGATGGGATGCCTGATGAAAGCCACATGCTGGCGGACAGTGACCTCGATTGGCTCCGCCAAAGGCACTATGAAAGCCAGACCAAGTTTTCGCTTTTCGGAAATGACGAGAGGGTTGAGCTTGAAAAACTCCTCAATCGATCTGGCAATGCCAGTGTCATCCGCAGCAATGAGTCAAGGCTTCACACCCAAAGACAGATTGACCACAAGCAATACCTAAAACGCCGTGCACAGGAATTGAAGGAGTATTTCTATAAGCACCTTGAAAAGGCCAATGCTCTTGTCGATGAGGGCAAGCACAAAAAGGCAATGAAGGAATACAGGCGGGCCAACGATTGCCTGAGGGATTACTTTGACAATTATGCTGAATATGACTCTGACAATGACAGGACACCTGACAGGTTCACTCCTGAGGCCGTTGAGCACATTATGGTTATTTACCTTGACACTCATCCTCTCCTGACATCAAGCGGGAAGAAGCTCAAGGTCAACCGTGAAATCACCGAGATGCTTGAGGGCAAATGGGATGAAAACATCCGCCAAGCCGATGAGAGGGCTCAGGAGATTCTTGATGAAAGGCGAAGGAGAAGGAAAGAGTCTGCAAAAAGGGCCGGTGAAGCCATAGTGGACATGCTTATTGCCGGCGATAAGCTCATAAAGCGCTTCATGCGATGAGATGGGGCACGCTCCCCATTCGCTTTTACTTTTTTTCATTATTGAAACATTATTCTTATTTTTTCACCTCCTTAAAAGAGGATGATATATTGCATTTCATTTTAATATGTTCCATTTAAGTCAATCATCATAATTGTTGATTATAGGTTAATTTGTTATTTGGTATTTGGATAAGCAATGTTTTCTTCAATTTGGGCGATGCAATTGAATGTTTTTCAAAACGGATTGGTTAACATCCATGCAGTCATTGAAAAATGTATTGGGCATCTATGATACTTTCCGAGGGATCGTTTTTTTTTTTGATTTCATGGCAACATTTATATGCATGGTGTTACTAACATTTTATTAACAAAAAATATTATTAACTTGTGTATAAAATGATTGTGTGAAAAATACCTGCCATCACCTGAAAATCCGATTTTCATAATGGCATTAATTATTAACATAGAATTAAGGAGTGGGACCAATGGATGAACTGATTAAGGAATGCGAAAAGGAATACGGACAAGAAAATTACTCAAGATTGAATTGGCTTTGCAATCAGATACTGGAACAGGACAGAATGAATGAAACCGCCCTCACATATCAGTTATACATCTTTTGCAAATGGCGTCAGCATCATCTGGTTTTCCGTACTGCAGAAGAGATTCACAATGCATATCCAGATAATTACCATGCCTACAATGCCAAGGCAATGGCACATTTGGCAAAAGGAGAGTTTCAAAAAGCGCTGGATTGCTGCGAGAAAGGCCTGAAAATCAAGGATTATCATTGGCTTAGAATGAATAAGATCGAAGCCTTGATTTCTTTAAACAGGATTGATGAGGCATATGAATTCCACAACAGTGGAGAAATTCAGGATTACAATTTCACAAAAGCATTAATAAACTGCGGGAAATACGGTGAAATTAACGAATATAAGGATGATTTGTCCGACGAGGAAATTGTGGAGTATCTGCTGGAGAGATGTTTCGACTTGGATGATAGGGGCTATTACAAAGAAGTTGTAAGGGCTTGTGATGGGATATTCAAAGTGGAGGGGGACAATGAGGAAGCATTAATCTATAAGGCCATTGCCTTGGCACACCTTGAGAGAAACGATGAATTACTGGAGATTTGCGATTATGGGATAAGGTCATATCCGAAGATTTCCCTATTCTATTTCCTGAAGGCCGAAACGGCATATTATGATTTAAAAAAGTTGGATGAAGCTATAGAATTATATGAAAAGGGATTGTCACTTTCAAGTAATCCCCGCAGACATTGGGGCAGGATATCCGATTTGACATATGCCTTAAACGATAAGGCAGACCTGCTGATTGAATCAGGCAACTACTGTGAGGCAGTTCAAACCTATGATAAGATCCTATTCTACAAGCCGGAGGAATTCGATGCATTGGATAAGATAAACACATTAACAAAAGAGCATGAAATTGATTATAAGCCTACTGAGCATTACAATGAATCCGCAAGGTTAAGATGTGAGTCACAAAGAAGAATTAAACGGATTGACGATTTTCTAGAAAGAATAGTCATTGGCCAGTACGATGAGGATTATGTGAGGGGATGCCGTGAATTCAAGGATTACTCATCATTTGAGGAGTATGTTCGTGACGTGATAATCTGTCTGATGGAATCCTATCCTAAACGCAGTGAGGAGCATTCGAGATTTCTAGTCAAATGTAATATCGAATACGTTAAAAGCTCATATGAATATCGCGAACCCGCCGACTATTGCGTGATTGAAGTGGGGTATTGCTGCGGATGAAACATGATTTTAAAAGGCATTCTGCTATTGGTGAGGATGAAAATGTGTTTTTTTTCATGGAAAATGGATGATTTTGAAAAATCGATGCTGAAAACTAATTTTGTCATGCACCGTCCAATTCATTAATTTCGTGAAATATTCCCCACCACCATCAAGTGCCATAATAATTGCATACTGGTATATTTATTCAATAGTTTTCATCATTAAGTGTTTGAATAAATAATCATTCCTTTCATTTAAACAATACATTTAAATATAATATCAAACAGATATATTATTAGACACATGTAACCGGTTAAAAAGTGTCGCAACCATCAAAAAATGATTATAATGTATGACAAAATGATTGAACACATCAAAAGAAAACTGCACGAAAAGGATGAAATATTGGATGATTACGACATCCCAACCGACGAGCAGGTCAAATACTACATGCTCGCCACCTTTGAGATAGTTGAAAACGAATGCCGAAAATGCTTCTACTGCAAGAACTACAGGCGCTTCACACGGGGTTTGCTGTGCAAGATGGCGTGCTGGAGCGAAGTGCATGGAGGAAATCAGATGGAGGTGGAAAATTATGGGATTTTGTCCTAACTGCGGAAGCTGGGTTGATGAGGGAGACATCTGCATGACCTGCGGAGGACATGGTCATAGCCAAAGCGATGAAGCCTATATGGGAGGTCAGTCAGGCAATATCAAAAGAAGATTCACTAAACATGATATAGAATGCTGCAAGGCAAGTCTTCGAAGCGTCGCCAATCCGGAGATAAGCTATATTCCTGATGAGGCGGCATTGAAGATTCTTGAGCTTGCAGAAAATTCCTCTCCCAATATGATGTATGATTTAGAGCATACAATAATCGATGCGGCAAACTGCATGGATGCAAGGATGGTGGAGATAGTCTATGAAAAGAATAATGCACTCTTTTGCATGACTCACAAAAGCGAATACGCTGATGTCACATACAAGTTCATATATTATGGCGGAAGAGGATTCCACGACTGGTACCTGCATATATCAGATGAAAAGCTAAAAAAGATACCTGAATATAGGGAGATGATTAGGGAACTTGAAGGTGAAGGATTCAGATATGAGGGCATTTCCCGTATCTATAACAGTCATTGTCGAGATGATGAGCCCTATGCATTTGTGGAAGTTGATTTCAGAAAAGACAATGTCCTTAAAAGATATGAGTTCCACTTCGATGATTTCACATACTTCGAAAGGTATTCCTATACTCTGCAGGGATGAAAAGGTGGTTGAATGCAAAAAAGAATCTGGAACATGACTCGAACAGAAAAGACTGAAATGATTGATGATTTTTTAGAGTATATGCCGATGATTGATGAATGTTTGTCGGGGAAAATCCAATACGCTCCTGATTTCGGATACCTCATAATCAGCGATTATGGGATAAGTCCGTCAGGCTATATGGAATTTAACCGTGAAATACGAGAGAAATATGGAGCAAGGTATACTGAAGAGCTTCCATGGAGTAGAATGGATTTTGAGGAAATAGTCACAGTCATGATTTTCATGAGCCGGTCAAACCGCCATGCAGGCTCGGCAAATCCGTCACGTGATGCAGAAATCTATCGAAGCATGCTCGTTAGGCTTGAAGATATAAATGAGGATTAACCCTCATTGATTGCATCTTCACCCATCACTTTGGAACTGTCGCTTAAAACAGCAAAGACAATGCTGATGGGGTAGTCGGGATTATTGGTTATGAAATCATTGCATGCTCTTATTGCAACTTTCCAGGCTTGTCTTTTAGGATAACCGTAGATGCCTGATGAAATCACTGGAAAACCTATTGAACGGCAATCGTACTCTTTGGCCAGCTTCAATGAGTTTTCATATGCACCATACAATAATTCTTCCTCGTTATCGTCTCCTCCGTTCCATATGGGACCGACCGCATGGATGATGTAGTCAGCTTTCAGGTTAAAGCCCGGTGTTATCACTGCCTCACCGGTCCTGCATCCTCCTATTTCATCACATGCTTCTCTTAATTCCTCGAAACCTGCATCATGAAAGAT
The DNA here is from genome assembly GCF_946408925.1 of uncultured Methanobrevibacter sp. Classification (GTDB taxonomy): domain Archaea; phylum Methanobacteriota; class Methanobacteria; order Methanobacteriales; family Methanobacteriaceae; genus Methanocatella. The sequence continues at coordinate 18 of NZ_CAMJUE010000068.1, read as the reverse complement.
TGCACCGCACACTCCACC
>NZ_CAMJUE010000067.1 GCF_946408925.1 uncultured Methanobrevibacter sp. | reverse complement strand
AAATTTCATTTGGGGTTAATTCAATAGTATTGTCATATTTTGATGTGATTTGATCTAACTTCAATACTTCAGATTTGACTTTATCAATTGAATATAGGACACCTTGACAGAAATATTCCAACCAATTTGTTAAATCATGGTTTTTATCGGCACTTTTAAGTGCATCAACATAAGCTTGCCTGTCTTGATTGTAATATTCATCCAAGGTGAAGTAGTTATCAATATTAAACTTATGGATGGACAATATTAATGTTGCCATAAGTCGGCTGGTACGTCCGTTTCCGTCAACAAATGGGTGGACACGTACTAATTCATAATGAAGAATTCCTGCGATAATGACCGGATACATTTCATCTGTTGAATTGTTTAACCAATCCAATAACTCATCTATCAAACCAGGCACTTTATAAGGATCCGGAGGAATATAATTTATTTTTTTAGTGTGTAGATTACCAATGAATACCCGAGTGTCCCTGAATTTACCTTCATATTCTGGATTTTTTAATAAGTCTTTGGTGAGGTCTTTATGCACAGATAAAATTGTGTTTTTAGTAATGGTTTTATCTGAATATTTATTTAAATTGTTCAATACATTGAAATAATTCAATACTTCTTGTTCTGCTTTTGGTTGTTTGACATGATTGGCTTTTGCCTGAATGCCGTAACATTAAGATTTTAGGAGCCGTTGGCGGAAACTTTCATAACCATTACTATCGACAAAAAAAATAAAATAAGGTTTAAAACCTTATCTTTTAACAGTAATTTTACTTGTTGAAGTTAATTTGCCGTATTTCACAGTTATTTTATATTTGCCAACTTTCAATGCTTTCTTTATAGTTATTTTAGCTATGCCTTTTTTATTGGTTTTTGCCTTGTAGGTTTTGCCCTTGATTTTAAAGGTGATTTTTTTACCCTTAAGTGCCTTACCGTTGGTGTTTAAAAGTTTAGCCTGATAGGTTATTTTTTTACCTTTTTTAACAGATTTATTGGCAGTTATCAATGTTTTCTTTATTGTAACCTTGTTTGAAACCTTGAATCCTTTATAAGTTGCACTTATAGTATAGGTTCCGGCATTTTGCGTTATCTTGAATTTTGCATAACCTGAACTGTCTGTTTTTACATTGTAGTTTTTACTTCCAATGCTGAAGGTTACGATTTCACCTGCACCAACAATCTGAGCGTTATCACCAAACGCCCGGACATTATAGGTCTTGCCGGCACCATAATACATCACAACATTTGCATTGCCTGTCAAACGTCCGACAACAACAATATTTTGGATTTTAACTTCACCGGTTTTGAGGTTTTCCACTCTTACGGAATGTGATCCCATAGTTAATGCAATGTTGATTCTTGCCTGACCGTTAGTGTCTGTTTTTAAATTATGAACAGCCCCATCAATCACAATGCTTACTTCACCATTTATCAAAAGCCCTCCTTCAGCGTAAAATGTTACAACATATGGGGAGTTTAATGTGTATTGGGATTGAGGAAGTGAAATTCCGGACAATATTTTTATCTGACCGGTTTTTTGAGATGCAAAGTAATCATTGTCGCCCAAAAAGGAAACTGCAACATCATAATCTGCAATGCCCAACCCATTTGTATCAATTGAGATTATTCCATCATCATTTGTTTTTGAAGTTGAATTTCTATTATCCAAGCTTATGAGAAGTGTTTTATTTTTAAGAGGCTGGCCATTTTCATCGACCAATGTAACGTTGAATGCCTCACCGCCGGGGTAATAAATTGCTGCCGGGTTTGCAATTATCTGCGTATTTTTAACATTGATAGTGAAACCTGTTGAAATCTCATCATATTGATATTTTAATCTATCCAAAATAATTTTTACAAGATAATCATTGTTGGCCAAGCCATTTAATGACAGAGTTGCCTTACCATTTTTGACAGTTACCGGTTTCAACTCATTATTTACACTGACATTTGCAGAATCATTAATGGATTTGTTGAATGTGATATCGAGAATGATATTGTTCATACTGCGAACATATGCAATCTCGCCTGAAAGAAGAGTTTTTACATTGATTGTCTTTGTTATTGCTGAACCGTCATATTTATCGGACACATTGCTATAACTGATTTCAATCGGATAGCTGCCGGAATTCAAATTGACTGAAATGCCCGCAACACCATTTGCATCGGTATTTTCATAATATGCCTGACCATCCAATACGAACCTGACCTGCTTTGAGGATAGAGGATGTCCATTCTCATCAGACAAAGTAACATTGAATCTTTCACCGCTGAGCTCGGTTGTTGTGAAGTCACTTGCAACAATTTGGGTTTTGACAACAACGATTGTAAAGTTGGCAGTTAATTTTTTGAAATTGTATTCATCATTCAACAGTTCAACAGATATATTATGAACCCCATTTGAAAGACCTGACAAAGTAATAAGTATGGATCCGTTGACCACATTATACTCATCGGCACTATCATCAATCATGACTCTGGCGCTTTCGCTGATAGGTTTTGAAAATGTTATATTGACAATTGCATCATACAATGATGTTTCGGTTGATATATATGCTTCAACATTGGTTTTTACTGAAATGGACATGGCGGTACTGAAAGGCCAATAGTCATTATCCCCCAAAAAGTATATTGTCATCAAGTGTGTTCCCCTTTCCAGATTAATTGGAAGGGATGCCGCACCATTGCCGTCAGTTGTTTTGGTAAAATTGGAACCCAGTTCAAAAATAATCTGTTTACCTGAAAGAGGAATGCCGTCATCATCAACCAAAATTATGTCAAAAGAAGCGGAACTTTCATCATCGGTTGTTAAATCATCTGCAATGATTTGAGTTGATTTTATATAGATTTTAGCGTTTCCAGTGACATTTTCAGCCTCCCAGATATGGCTTACCAGCATGACCCCAACATCATAGTCACCATTTACCAAACCGGTCAGATTATAGATTATGCTTCCGTTGACCAGATTGACAGTATAGTTTTTATCGTTTACAAAAATAACAACTGTATCATTTATTTTGTCTTTTGATGTAACGTTAATTCTTAAATTATTCACTGTTCTTGAAATGTTTAATGAGAGTTCTGTTGATTTCCTGCTGATTTCAACTGAAGTGCAATTGAATGATGTGACATATCCATCCTTTTGAAATGAGCATGAAATGGTATTGGTGCCCTTATCGAAGTTATATAAGAATGATACCCTGCCGTTAGTCAGATTTAAAAACAATTCCCTGTCATTCAACAGGAATCTGATGCTGCCGGATACCAAGTTTCCATTCGAGTCCATGACTGTTGCAGTGATGTTTACCGGATTGAATCCGTCAGAGCCGACATCAAGATATAAAGTTGTATTTATATCATCAGTTATGGTAAATGCCTTAATGCATGCAATTGATGAATGATCATATAAATCATTCCACACCCTGCCGTCACCGCTGTAGAGTGAAACATTTTCAACTAGATTCATATGATTCACTTTTCCCTCATTGACTGTCGGCAAGTAAATTTTTTCGACATCACAGCTGCAATTGAACACTACCTCAAAGACATCACCGCATTCAAGATGAATTGCATCATCCAAAAGTATTGTCCAATATCCTGCCTGTGAAATGCCATTTTTCATTGTCTTTAAAACATCATTGACATATACGGAGACTGTCCAATTTGTCAATTCCCTGAAATATGTTGAAACTCCACCCAAAACCTCATTATCTGTTGCGGTGAACACATTCTTATAGAATATTCTTGAACTTTCAAGGTAGAAATTCCATGCCACCGCACCAATCTCGTATTGGTAATTCCTGTTGAATTTCAAGGTATCATTCAAAACGAAAGTATAGGAGTAGTCATTTCCAACATTTAATGCCAATTGAGTATCGTAATATGACACATAGAAGTATCCGTCATCATCCCAATCGGGACCCCAGCTATTTCTGACAATCCATGCCCCATTCTCATGAGGGGTATTGATGAAATTGTCTTTTGAGTAATTGTCATCCCATCCGACAATGGTAACAGCATGGTCTGCGGTCAAGTCGCCATCATAATAATAAGTGCCATTATAAAAATATTCCTCTTCATAATGCATTCCGGTTCCAACTGCACCATATCTCATAATCGCATATTTGATTTCATCATTGTCTGTGAAATTGTCCCTTTTCAAAAATAAGATATTTTGAACATGCAAAACACTGTCAAATACCGGTGACAGTGCAGAATGGTCATTGTATACATCAACTTCATCAAATACCGGACCCAGCCAGCTTGTCAGGTATGCCCAGGCCATTGAATTTGTCCCTCCCTCATTGACATATGAGTCAGGTTTTCCATAATCTGAAAATACTGCCATCATGTTTTTCATGTTCTCTTCTGAAAAGTCATAATCTCTGCCGGTGATTTTTTTGATGCATGATTCAAGAACTGCCATAGCAGTGAATGACCAGCAGCTGCCTCCATCGGCCTGGTCTTTGATCGGAGTTAAATAATCATAGTCAACCAGACTGTAATTTGAAGGCAGATAATTAATTTCCTCTTCTGTTAGTTTAAATAACATATAATTGCCGTTTCCTATTGTCAGGTTAATCAGATTTGTTTGATAGACATCATCTGATGAATTTGCATGATTATTATTAAATGTATTTTGTGTAAAATCATTATCGCAGTTGAATATGGAGTATATTGCCCCTGCATGAATCAGTGCGGTGTTGTTTGTAAAGTCATTTTCCCTCAAAGTAAATGTGGAATTGTCAACGTATAGTGCACCACCATTTCGAGCAGTATTATTGATTAAATTGGAATTTGACATTTTTAAATCGTTGTACATGTGATATATTGCACCACCTGCATATCTGGCGGTGCTGTTGTATATATTTATATTATCAAGTGAAACATCGGTTGCAAGAGCAGTTATGCTTCCTCCGAATGTTGCTGATGAATGTGAAATATTCAGATTCCTTGCAGTAAGATTATAGGATGATTTAATGTAAATTGAACCGCCAGCATCATCAATACAGTAGTTTCGGATAAAATCTGATTCGGAAATTGTAACCTCACCACAGAAATCACATGAAATGGCTCCACCAAAACCATTTGCATGGTTGTCCCTAAATTCAGACCGGGAAACGGTTAAAGTGGCATATTCACATGCAATTGCACCACCATAGCTGTATGCATAGTTGCCTGCAAAAGTGGATCTGATTATTTCAATATTTCCAAAAGGCACATATATTGCTCCACCACAGGTGGCAAAGTTATTTTCAAATCTGCAGTCAATAAGAGTGATTTTTGAATTATCATCATCAGTTGATGAGTATATTGCGCCACCATAGCTGCTTCCATCACTAAATGGAATTCCCTCACCATCGCAGAAAACAGTGTTTTCTGCAGAAATTGACCCATAATTGAGAATTGTAGTGTTCTTTAAAGTTATGTTTGTTAAAGTCGCATATTCATCTACACGCAAATAACGACCATTATTGTTTAAAATAGTTTTTTCAGGACTTGAACCTATAATGTTAACTTTATTTATAGAATTTCCATAATATTCATACTCTCCTTCTGCCAGATGGATTGTGGAGTTTTCCTTTACCCTTTCCTGAGTCAAATACTTATATGGATATTGAAAAGACCCGTCACCCTCCTCATCCAAGGCAGATGCATCAAAATAGTAATCATTGTTGTCCCCTAGTATATTTTCATCATGGTCATTAAGAATTATTGTTTCATTATCTACTGATTCAGCAAAAGTGAATGGAATAATAAACATAATCAATAAGCAAAATAAAAATATACCCAATATTTTGTGATTATTTAACAAAAGAATTCCTCCTTATTAATTTTTATCGTGTTTATTCAATAAATAATTAATCGAAAGAGGCCTGATTGTAAAATAAACATTACATACAATGAAAAAAAAGAATAAATAATTAATGAAGCTGATTTGACCTTCATTAATCTATAAGTAACTTGAATACTTCAATGCCCTTTGCCTGATATCGCCAAAGCTATCATCAACTAAAAGTTCACCGTTTTTAAATACAGTCTGCAGACAGTCTTCACCACCACTGTCGATTGGAACTGTTTTGAATGATTTTCCAACTTGAAGTAATTTAAATCTGCCGGTTTTTGATTTTTTACTTGAATCCAGCGGGTTTTTAAAGATGTCATGCCACTGGCCATCACGCAATTGCGCTGAACATTTGAAGGCATTTCTTTGGGTGTCACGATTGACCGCAGTGTGGAGACCTCCTCCCATACCGAAGATGATGTTTTGTGCCGCCCAGCCGTTGGATTTCATTGCAAATAGTATGTCACGGATTTTTTGATAGTTCAATCCGTCACCCCACAACAAACCTATGTTGAGGTCAAACACCTTGTATCCCTCATCGGTGAGATGGCTTCCGAAACCTTCAGAGAGCAGATTCAAACAGTCTATGGTTGTGGATACAGGTTCTCCGCTGTCGGGCCTGAATACAACCTTGTTGTCTTCACCATCCAAGAAGTTGAGGATTGCCCCGTTCAGTTCACTGCCTGACTTTCCGGCTTCAATGAGGAAGTTACGGTAGTTGTATGAATCGATAACCATGGACAGCACTCCCGGCTTTGCATTGTCAATGACATTCAGTATCTGGTCAAACTCACCTTCAGGTCCAAGGGAAGTCATTACACTGTGTTCTGTTGCCTGTACAGAATAGCCGTAGAGCTGTGAGTCATTATAATAGTTTTCAGGTATTGTCAGTGCAGGTATTGTGTCGGTACCGCTGAAACTCAACAGATGAGCTGATCCGGAAAGCATTGATGATTCTGTTGATGTCGCTCCTCTGTATCCGAAGTCATGGAGCATAAAATCAAGATTGTCCTTTTGAGACCCTGTAACTTCCAGATAGAAGTTGCATAATTTCCTGACCTCAGCAGACAGTGTTGCAACAGTTGAAGGATACCAGACCTGCAGCAGCAAGGATTCAAGGTAGTTTACAAGCCAGTATGAGCTTTTATCGGTGTTTTCAACAGTCATCAAGACATTGCTGACATCAACCGGTGTTCCTTCACCCACTGCTTTAATTTCAATCGGGAGGTATCCGTCGTGTTCATCTAAAATATATTGCCAGCCTTTTTTGTTGAAAATTTCAGGACCAATATGATTGGATATTAATCTATCGGCTTCATCTATCTTTTCCTGTGTTACAATCTGGCCTTCAAGATATTTTTTGAGTATATATTGCAGTCCGTAAAAAATTGTTTTGTTGAACTCAGCACCAACTCTGCTTTCAAGGTACGAATAGATTTTTTCAGTGCCTTTTGGATAGAAATAGTGATGAGTTACCTTGTAACTGTCTGTTAAAAGACAAATGTTGTTTTCTATCATAATATCACTTTTTTAAATTAGATATTAGATTGTCATATAATATAAATGTTACCCCAGAATTAAATTTTAAATGCATTGTCATCTGTCACCTGAGCGGAAACGTCATTTTCATCTTCCCAATTGATAGGTGCACCGCATTTAGGGCAAAATTTAGCATCATCAGTTAATGAGACACCACATTCCCTGCAATAGTAATGATTGGAATTGCTGACTCTTTTAAGAACAACCACATTGTCATCAGAGAGGAAATAATACAATATTGCACCAATAATCACAAACAGAAGCAATACAATGAAAATCCAAAGTTTAAAACCCTTTTTTCTTAAAACTGCAGTACCATCAGTATTGCTTTCAAGTTCATATCCGCTTTCAATGTATCTTTGGATGGCATCATCAAATTCCTTTTGACTTTGAACAGTAACCTCAATTTCCATAAGGATAGTATATAATTAATAGTTAAAATAATTGATGAAAAAAAGGAAACTAGATATATCCAGTTTCCTGTTTTCTGAAGTGTGCCTGAGGATGGTCACACATAGGACATTCGTCAGGTGCATTTTTGCCCCTGTGCAGATAGCCGCAGTTATTGCACTTCCAAACAATCTCCTTGGACTTCTTGAATACTCTGTCCCTTTGAATGTTTCGAGCCAACGTTTTGAAACGTTCCTCATGGGCCTTTTCAATGCTTGATGTTCGCTCAAAGAGATCTGCTATATCATCAAAACCTTCCTCACGGGCGGTTTTTGCAAATTTCTTGTACATGTCTGACCATTCGTATTTTTCCACTTCCACTGATTCTTTTAGGTTTTCAAGGGTGTGTGGTACTGATCCGTCATGCAACAATTTAAACCATACTTTTCCATGTTCCTTTTCGTTTTGAGATGTTTCAAGGAAAATGTCCTGGATTTCCACAAAACCGTCCTTTTTTGCCTGGGAGGCATAGTATTCATATTTCATATGAGCAAACGCTTCGCCTTCAAGTGCGGTTTTTAAATTTTTTTCTGTCTTAGAGCCTTCTAATTTTCTCATAATATCAACTCCGTAAAATTAAAAGGCTTTTTTATCATATAAAAAGTTTTGGTGAGTGTTTGGTTACTAAAAAAAGAAAAAAAAGAAAAAAAGGAATCTAGATGTAGCTAGTGTCCTGTTTTCTGAAGTGTGCTTGTGGGTGGTCGCATAATGGGCAAACTTCCGGAGCGTCTTTTCCATAATGGATATATCCGCAATTGTTACATTTCCATGCGATTTCTTCGTCTTTTTTAAACATTTTGTCCGCATTGAGCTTATCGGTTAATGCATTGTATCTGTCTTCGTGTGCTTTTTCGGTTGCACCTGCTGCATCGAATAGGTCTGCAATGTCATCAAAGCCTTCTTCACGTGCGGTTTCAGCGAATTCTTTGTACATGGAAGTCCATTCTTCGTGTTCACCTGCTGCTGCATCTGCAAGGTTGGTTAATGTGTCAGGCACTTTTCCGCCGTTCAACAATTTAAACCAGATTTTAGCGTGTTCCTTTTCATTGTCGGATGATTCTTGGAAAATGTCTCTGATTTCAACGTAACCGTCTTTTTTAGCTTGAGATGCGTAAAATTCATATTTTACACGTGCTTGTGATTCACCAGCAAGTGCTGCTTTTAAATTTTCTTCAGTTTTGGTTCCTTTTAAATCTGCCATATTTATCTCTCCATTTTACCAGGTCAATACTTCCCGGTCAATTTTTAAATCTTCATATAAACAAAAGGCCAAATTTTTATCCCCTTCAAAGATTCTTGATGCCAAATCCTTTTCATTATCTGAAATCCTTTGTTTCAGCTCCTCGTAGGCATTCCATTTTATGGAATGTTTCATGAATTCGTTGACGGGAAATTCCCATCTGAGATTATCGCCCTGGTAGTACTGAATGATTCCTTCGGCATATTTTTGAGCTTCCTCATCTAGCAGATAATCACCATCAACCAATCCCCTGATTTTAACATCCCTGAATTTCGGATGTCTGATTAAAAAAATAACCATTTTGTTCATAAGTATCAAAAAAGTAAAAATAAAAAAAGTAAAAGAGCTTATTTAAAGTTTGTTGCTCTTTCTTCAAAGTGTGCTTTTGGAAGTCCACAAACTGGACATTTTTCAGGTGCGTTAGGACCTGA
>NZ_CAMJUE010000066.1 GCF_946408925.1 uncultured Methanobrevibacter sp. | reverse complement strand
ACCTGTTGTCCAAGATATCCATGAAATCCCTTGAATTTAACAGAAACAAATTCTAGTCATATCCTTCAGATTCCAGATAATCATCAATCGCATAATTATCGCCATATTCATAATGGTCATAATAAGCACCGGGATCGGTTCTTGACAGCGTATATCTGTCAGGCACCACAGTATGATAATGACTTGAACCTCCAGAATAGTAAGTTGAGGAACTGGAACCTGTTTGGGCATATGTCAGTGTGAATTCACTGCGATTTAAACCTAAAATATCATAAAGCAATTCGGATTCTGAATAATCGATATTATCTGTTGAAACTATAATTCCATAAACCGCATTCTTTTCCGGATAGTGAACCAAAAAGCATCTGCCATCCATTGAAGATACAACATCTGAAATGTAGCTCACACCACTATTGTTTGAGATGCTTGGATAATTTTGAGGAGAATCCTTCCAGACTATAATGAATCCTTTTTCTCCATAAGTGTCAACATAACTGATATTTTTGGCATTCTTCCATCCCAGATTCTGACCGAGATTGGTTATGAAATTTCCGTCAGGAATGCTTTGATCACTCACCTTTGCGCAGCTTTTAAAAGTGGCGATCAATGCATTATCCCCTCCTATGTCTTCAACCACCTTATCACTATAGACCGCCTGGGATGGCGGAACCAGCAGATTGATTAGTGAACCTGCGATAAAAGAGATAAGCAAAAGGGCTACAAAAAATACCACCAGAAGCACTGCAACCTGTTTAACTTTAGACATATTATTATATTATATTTATATCAATTTATAATTATTCACTGAAAACAATTTTATAAAATCACTTCAATTCTTCTAAATCCAATCAATTTTACGAATTAACTTAAACAAACTTTAAATTATAGTTAGTTCAATTAATGGATATGATAGAATTAGTTATAGCATGTTTTATAGGAATTTTAATAGGAACCACAACCGGCATGATACCCGGCATCCACGTCAATACCGCCGGTGCGATACTTTTTGCATCATCATCGTTTCTCCTGACCATCGTATCACCTGAATTTTTGTGTGTGCTTATGGTATCGATGTCAATCGCCCATGCACTTATCGAATTTGTCCCGTCAATGCTTCTGGGAGTTCCGCAGGAAGGAACCGCAACTTCAATTCTTCCAGGACACAGAATGGTGCTGCAGGGAAGGTCAAAGGAAGTAATTAGAATAGTGTCCGTCGGAGGATTCGGAGCAATAATCGTGACAATAGTGATGCTTCCAATCTTTGCAATAGCACTGCCGATACTGCACGATATTTCAAAGCCGTTTACATGGATAATACTGCTTGTGGCATCAGTTTATCTGACACATCGACTTACAAGAAACTTCAGGGACTTTTTATGGTCTCTGCTTCTGTTTGTGCTTTCGGGAATTCTTGGATGGATCATATTCCAAACGCCGATTTCATCGGGAACCACACTGATGTGCACATTTTCAGGACTTTTCGGGATAAGCACAATACTTTTCAGCCTCAACGACTCATCAACAATACCCCATCAAAATCCGTTCTACGAACTGAATCTGAATTATCCAAAATTTAAAAGCATTTTTGCCGGAGGAATAACCGGAGCGATACTGGGTTTCTTACCTGGTTTCGGACCGGCACAGGGAACGGTAATAGCGCAGGCAGTAAGCGGCACAAACGACAATGACGATGACGATACTGTGAACTTTCTTCTTGCAACATCCGGATTGAACATTTCGGACTGTCTGTTTTCACTAATTGCAATCTACATTATCGGAAACCCGAGAAGCGGAATAGCCGTTTACATGTCCTATCTGATTTTTGAAATGGGTCTGAACCATCTAGCAATATTCATATTTGCATCACTGATTGCTGTTTCAATATCACTTGTACTGTCGCTGAAGCTGGGAGATTCCTTTTCAAGGCTGATGGGAGGAGTAGACTACAAGAAACTGTCAATTGGAGTTATTTTGCTTCAGATTCTCATACTTTACATATTCATATTTTATTATAAAGCACCTGTTCTTTATATGACTCTTGCACTGGTTACCTCAACCGCAATGGGAATGCTTCCCCACTATATTGGCGTGGGAAAGTCCCATCTTATGGGAGTTCTGATTATTCCGGCAATCATAATCTATATGCAAATGTTTTAGGTGATTTGGATGAAAAAATTGAATGAATACATAAAAGAATTAAATATAATAACAACAAAAATTAAGACCAAAGAAAATGTTAAATTACATTTAATAATAATTTTACCATTATTATACTTCATGAGGAAGAATAATATTATTACTCCCGAGGAATTCCAAATGATAATCAATAATGAGAATTTAAAAATCAAAGAATTGAAATATTATAATTTTAATGAATTTTTCAAAGTATCCAATGAAATTGAAGAATATTTATCAGAATTTATAGATGACATTATAGATTTGCTTCCACCTACCATTGATTATCAGGGAGTTTATTTTTTGTTATATGAAATGATAATTAATGTCTACAAACGCTCAAAATTCAAAAACGCTTATACTCAGATTATAAACCATGATGAAAATAATATTGACATCTGCATTTTTGATAATGGAATTGGAATACCTGGAAGTTTCAAAGAATCATCTATAGATTCCCTCAATGATTGTGAAGCAATTTATGAGGCTATAAATGGAAAAACAACAGACAAAGAGAAATTTGTAATCCATGGAATGGGATTAAACTCCACTGCCAAACTAACAACATTGGGATTTGAAGGTGAAATGTTAATTGCATCAGGAAAGGGAATTTGTGAAATTACTGAAAAAGGAGCAAAACCCTATTTAAACAGTCATGAAATTAAAGGAACATTTGTACTCTTAAAAATTAAAAATAAAAAAATCAAAGATATATATGAATATTTAAAATTTAAAAATATAAGTAAAATTAAAGAGGATTAATATGACCAAAATTGAAATAAAACTTTCAAACAGATATAAAAATAAATTGGGAATTGGTCCAACTGCAAAAAAAATATTTCAGGAAGTCAATGATTATGACGAAGTGATTTTAAACTTTGAAAACATTGAATTCATGAGCAGATCCTTTGCTCAAGAATATGTTTTTCAAAAGTTTAATTCACAATCAAAAATTACTGAAATAAACATGAATGAATCTATAAAAAAATTATTAAAAATGGTTAATGAAGAATATGAGGAATACTTCAGATGACAACAACATCATCTGCTATTTCTTCAGCTTTTTTAATTATTTCTTCAATGCCCACTCCAGGAAACGCATCAATCACACATAAGTCTGCTTTTTCAACTTCCAAATCCTCAAAAGCCTCGTTAACTATCTCATAACCTTCATCAATGGCATTTATTTTCAGGTTATACTTTAGCGCTTCAGTCATCTCAGGGTTTATATCATTGAATATTACCTTTTCAAAGCCGTATTTCAAAAGGTATATCCCCAATGCTCCAAGTCCGCACATTGCGTCAACCGCAACACCTTTTTTTATATTGTTATTGTTCAGATAATTGTGAAGCCTGACCAGCTTATCCTCAGTTGTCATTGCAACCTCTATGTGATGTCTGGACTGGTTTTTAACAAGGATGATCTTTTCTTTTAGAAGTGTTCTCATGACATTTATCTGTGTGTCGTCACCTTCAAGAATTTCAAAGTGATTTATTGAAGAGTCTCTGTCCAGTTGCCCGACGGTATCCTGCGGACTCCCCTTAAGGACACATTTTACCTCAGGCACCTCACTTATAAGTCTTGATGCAACATCTGCTGTGAAATCGGGATGAAGAAGTATCAGTGTTTTTTCACCGATAAACTGAGGGTTTAGAGTGCTGTAGTAAAACCCGGACAGAGGTACCGGAGAGTTTCTCCTCAGTGTTGCCTTTTCGGGAACTATTTCACTTTCAATCATGATTTTTAAGATGTGGCTCATAACAATATCCAATGGTCTTTTTCCACAGCTGCATTTCATGTATTCCCCGTTTAAAGTTTCAAAGTCTATCAGGTCTTTCAGTGGTGAGAATTTTTTGATTTGTATATCCTGGCAGTTTTCACATTCTTTTAGTGATTTGATTTTTTCATCTATGTTTATGATAAAAATCACCTCAAAATTGCTTTAATGTTAAAATATTGTCTTATATCACTAATAATGCTTTCAAAAGTAATAAAAACTATATAAATTAGTATTACTAAATAGTAATTACATAAAAATCGCCATTGGTGAAAATATGAACAATGAAATAATACCACAATATAATGTTATAAAAAGAGAATACAGCCACAATGAAAAAATCCTTTTAGGGGAAATGCGTGAAAACCTTGTTGACCTTGCAATATCAACCGGAGAGAATTTTCAGGCCTCAGAAGAAAAACTCTTAAACGACATCAGGAATTTTCTTTTTTTAAGGATAAACGAAACCAATGAAAACACCAATGTCTCAAATGAATATCTGGATGACCTGTCCCGAAGGTTTTTAAGAGACATCATAGGATATGGGAAAATCGATTCACTGATTCAAGACGATGAGCTTGAAGAGATTATGATAATCGGTACAGACAAGCCTGTCTTTGTCTACCACAGGGAATACGGGATGATGAAGACAAACCTTCAGTTCGGCAATGAAGGTGAACTCAGGGATTTAATCGATTCAATTGCAAGGCAAATCAACAGAAGAATCGATCAGGAGTCTCCCATACTGGACGGAAGGCTGATTGACGGGTCAAGAATCAACGCCACCATACCTCCGGTTTCGGCCGACGGACCTTCACTTACAATACGTAAGTTCAGAAGAGACCCTCTGACAGTCATAGATCTGATTAATTCAAGGACAATTTCGCTTGACCTTGCGGGTTTTCTGTGGCTGTGCATTGACGGGCTTGGAGTGAAATCGGCCAATGCAATCATTTCCGGAGGAACAAGTTCAGGTAAGACAACAACACTGAATGCCCTTTCAGCATTCATCAATCCCAATGAAAGGATAATAACCATTGAAGACACCCTGGAACTTCAGATTCCCCATGAGCATGTGATTCGCATGGAAACCCGTCCTGCAAATGTCGAAGGAAAAGGAGAGCTTACAATGAACGACCTTGTTAAAAATTCCCTAAGGCAACGTCCGGACAGGATAATCGTCGGAGAGGTAAGAGCAGGCGAGGCGATCACATTATTCACCGCATTGAACACAGGACACTCCGGTTTTGGAACACTGCATTCAAATGATGCCCGAGAGACCATAACAAGGCTTACCAACGAACCCATGTCAGTTCCCGAAATCATGATTCAGGCAATTGATTTTATCATAATGCAAAACAGAATCTACACCCCTTCAGGAATGTCATTTAGAAGAGTCAGTGAAGTGGCTGAAGTTGTCGGAATGGAAGAGGGCACGGTTCAGCTGAACAAGATTTTTCAATGGAATCCTGAAAGAGACACAATTGAAAACGTATGCATTACAAGCCACACTCTTGAGCAGATTGCAAGTTTAAGCGGAAAAACAATCACTGAACTGCATCATGAAATTGAAAACCGCAAGATTGTCCTGAAACACATGATTAATCAGGATATTCGTTCCGTTGAAGATGTAAACAGTGTCATTGAGCTTTATTACAAGAATCCTCAAAAGGTGTTAAACAGAATCATTTTAAACAGGTGATTTTATGTTTAACAGCTTTTTTATTTTAATTGGAGGAATTGCAATTTCCATTGTCAATTTCTTTAAAAACCTGTCATTCAGTGGCAATGAAGGAATTGGCGGGAAAATTGATTCGTCAATTCTTGAAAAATTAAATATGGATACTGAAACAGAACATGCAAATTATGAAACAAGATTCGATAAGGTGAGGGATGACCTGCTTAGGATTTTATTGAAAAGGCAGGTGATTGTCCTGTTGGTTATCGGATTGATTTTGATAACCTTACTGACCAGTCTGGAAATAAGTGGAATGTATCTGATATTGGTTGTGATGTGCTACATATTCCTCATGCAGTATCCCTACATTAAAAATCAGAGAGGATATTCCGACTTAAATCAGGAGCTTCCCTATGCGTTGAGACATATGAGCATAGAGCTGAAGGCTGGAAGAGGTCTGCATGATGCGTTGATAACCATAAGAAATGCGAATTACGGATCTCTTTCAAGGGAGTTTTACAGGGTTCTGGAGGAAGTGAAGTTCGGAAAATCAACTGAAGATGCTCTGCTTGAAATGTCAAGGAGAGTTAAATCCGAGGGATTGTCAAGGGCAGTTCATCAGATTGTCGGTACTTTAAGGGTTGGTGGAAACCTGGCAGGCAGCTTGGAGATAATTGCCAAGGACATTTCATTTGATATGCAGATTAAGTTAAAGGAGTTTTCACAAAAGTTGAATTCTTTTATTTTAATCTATACATTTATTGCGATTTTGGCTCCTGTGATAAGTCTTATAATGCTGATGGCAGGTTCAACTGTGATGGGTGATGTGATATCTTCAGAGCTGTTGTTTGTGATTTATGTGATATTTTTCCCGATGGTTGTGATGTTTATGGGACTGTTTATTAAAAAATTAGAACCTAAAATATAAGATAGGTGAAATTAAATATGTTAGACATATTTAATTTCGTGAGAGTAGTTATATGCTTTTTTTATTAAATTAGAAAAGAGAGTAAACTAATTTAATAAATCGGAGTGTAGCAATATGGTTTTATATATAAACCATATAAGTAATCAAAAATTAGATTTTTAGGTAGACCTAATTTTTTATCACCTAATATAAAATTGAACATACCAGCATATAAAGGTTTCTAATTTTTTAGGTATACCTAAAAAATTTCTGAGAAAAATTTCAAAAAAAGAGATTAATTGGTGTTTAGTGTTTGAGGAGAGTTAAACACCAATCGACTTTTGGAAAATTTTTTGGCAGAAGAATTTTCCAAGGTATTAAATTAGAAAATTGTGGAAACTAATTTAATACAATATTTATATTTTGGAGATTGTATATTATCGACTAATAATATGTTTTGTTAAGTGAAAATTTAGGCATGCCTAAATATATGTCACTTGTATAAAAGATTGTTTGTCATAGTATATAAAGGTTTCTAAATTTTTAGGTTAACCTAAATTTCTATGACCTAACACTTAACACGTGTTATATAATGGTTGGATGAAATAGTATTTAAATATTTTGGTTAAACTAAAAATTAATGGGCACTTAATTAACATTGATGAATATCAATGAAAAGAGTATTTTTAAATTAAGTGAAAAAATAAAACACATATTATAAAAAAGACCATTACCTCAATTCAAATCAGAAATAAACAAATTAAAACACATTTTGCTTTTGTGCTTTTGCACATTTTCGCACTTCAAAAACAAATATTTAAACCCAAAGTCAATTACTAATTAGACAGTTGAACTTGTCAAAACTACCATTCAAAATACCAATTTTGAATAACATCACCATTGTGCCCTATTAAAAATTACTGGGACATACTGGTGCAACCAATAGAAAAAGATCTTTTTCCGGTTTGAAAATTAAGTAAAATGTGATTGTATGATTCGAAAAAGAAAAATATCTAAGCCATTTGATTTCGGATACACCATCATGGATAATGAATATCCGAAAATATTATACTCCAGACTTAATGTTCCGGGAATCTTTAGGAAAAAAATTAACAAAAAAGTATATTTCAAAGATGGGCACATGGGAGAAATGGACAGTTCATATATAGCTGATCCAGACTTTGTAGAATTATTTGAAGCCACTGCTATAAACGGAGAGCATCAATCAACCCCTGTTGATGATGAAAAAATAGAGAGGATAAGTTATTATGGAATCCAGCAGATTCACGATACAAATCTTCCACAATATTCATTTGTTGCTTCACACCTGCCTCAAGAAAAGCACGTTCAACAGTTCAAACGAAGTCGAACCGACATTATCCAACCCCATTATCTTGACCTTGGCGAAGAAGACAACAACAAAAGATTAAATAATGTCAAAAACATAATTAAAAAGCAAGAAAAAATAACAGACGAAGATGCATTAGAACTTGGAATAATCACCGTATTTGCTCCAAGAGACAAAGGAAAAGAGATAACGGAAGAAGTTATTGAACTCTATAATGAAATAATTGATCAATTATCTCCAAAAATGGAATTTACTTTATATTCCGTTCTATTTGCGATGACTGATGCATACTTTGATGATGAACATGAATTTGAAGAGGTGATAAAAATGTTAAAAGAAAAAACCACTTCTGAAACAATAGAAAAATTTGAAACCTTAACCACATTCAAAAACAAAGTTTTAGAACTCGAAAAAACAAACAACACACTAGAAAAAACAAACAACACCTTAAAAAACAGAAACACAACTCTTGAACGAGAAAAAAATACTGCAACCACCAGAATTAGCGAACTTGAAGCGGAAATTGCAGATTTAAAAAAGCAACTCTCACAACCCAACCGCCAACCTCAATATTAATACATTAAAATGCTGAAAAATTGGAGCAAAATCTAACTTGCTCCAAAAAAATTTCTTCAAAAATCATTATCTGCCTTTGACTGTTGAACCACCCTACCTAAGAGGTCGGAGTATTCTTGCATTATTAAGATAAAATATATACATTAAGTATTTGAAGTACTTCATCTAAATATAGTTAAAATTATAACTTCAACAAATGAAGTAATATAATTCAATAAATTCAAAACAATGACTTCAAACAGATGAAGAAAAATAATACAAATATCCGAAAAAAACTTAAAAAAAATAAGTGATGAGAGTTATTTAAAAAAAATAACTCTTATTTTAAATTAAGAAGATTTAAAATCATCTATTATAACAATTAACCATTACTAAAAGGAAGAACCATCAAATTAGTATCCTCCGCATAGTGATGGCCTTACATTAATCTTCCGACACCAGTAATTTCAATACTGGCAACACCAGGAATGCCTGAAACCATTTCTTCAACAGGTTCAGATCCGCCTTCACCGTCATCGGTGATGAAACTTAAGATAATAGCCACTAAACCGAATGCAATTGGTTCTTCAGCGATTTCGTGGATTTTTGCGCCTTCAGGCATTGAATCTTGAATAGTTGTTTTGATTGCTTCTAAGTCTTCTTCCGGACTGTCTGGCATGATTTTCATTGTAGTTAATACTTCACCCATTCTAATTCCTCCTTTTAAATCTATGGTCCTTCAAAACCACATTCACATTTGTAAGCGTGGCCAAAGGTACGGCATTTTTCACATCTTGCAATTTTTGCTCCACATTCTGGGCATTCGAATTCCACGAATGTTCCAGTTAATGGAATTTCTTGTTTACAACTTACACATTCTACTTTTTTCATTCTAATCACCTGTTATTTGTGTGTAATCGAAGTTATAATCATTTATAGTATCATCTATTAAAGATAAAACCCTTTCAGGGTACTTCCCATTCACAACATAACAATTAGTCCCATACCTTAATAAAAGAGATGGCAACATTACATCAATCGATGACTCTTGAAAAGTCAGTAAAGTTTTTGCATCGATTTTACTTATGAATGTTGAACCCGGCTCTTTCGGTTCTTGGGTATATATACCATTTACATTTGTTACTATTAAAAGGT
>NZ_CAMJUE010000065.1 GCF_946408925.1 uncultured Methanobrevibacter sp. | reverse complement strand
CAGCTGCAAGGAATATGGCAAAGTATTCAAATAAAGTAAGCTACCATTGCATTCCGCAAACATTGAGTCTCAACACTGAAGTGAGTTTTGTGAAAAATGAAAAAACCGAACTTGGCGATGATGAAAAAACAACAATAGCAATACCTGGAATCGCAGGTCCTGGAGCATTCTGGAAAATACTTGAAGGAAACACCGGATATACAGAAATAGACTTCGATAAAAACAATAATAAAATAAACAGAATCAATTCCATCTCACCATCATCAACAAGTGACATTGCATACCTTTCATACCTGATGAGAATGGATTATGATTTGGATGACTACGGAGAATTCCTCGAGGTTCATCCGTCAACCGATACAAACTATAAAATAATTAAAAACCTGTGGTTGTAATACCACTACTTATTTACTTTTTTTAGAATGTCTTCTGCCAGATTATCAGCCGCATCCATACACTGCTGACCGTAAACCAGCGCCTTTTTCTGCATGGAGCCATAGTTCTTGAATGCCTCGTCAATGCTTTCACATACATCTTCTACGGTAGATTCTATCATTGCTCCTTTAAATACCCCTGCCATGTTCTGATATCTTCCCCATTTTACACGGGCAAGTGCAACAATAGGCTTTCCGTTTGTGAATGCCTCTTCAAGTGAGACCCCGTCATCTGTAAGCACTGTCAAATCGGCAAATTTAAAGAGGTGATTAATCCAGTCAATATAACCTGCATATATAATCTTACTTTCATCAATCAGTTCATTGTACTCCTCTTTCAATGGAAGTCCGACCAACACGAGATTGTACTCATCGGTTTTATCGGCCACAATGTTGATTCCGTCAATCATTCCCCTGAAAATTGATGAACCTGATGAAAATACAATTGTCTTTTTGTTTTCATCGAAATTAGGATATTCCTTTAATTTGGCAAGTGCAACTGACTCATCGCCGTCACCCATATTATCCGCCAACGGATAAAAAGCCTTTGAAGTATTTTTTGGAAGGTTTTCCCATCTGAACATGTTCAGTTCAGGCAAAATGTAGCACTGATTGAATTTAGGGCAAACCTTGGAATCAAGAGGAGTTGATATTAATGAAAATGTCGGCTTTCTTGCAGCCTTGCCTCCGAGAGATGCCACTATTGCACCGCCTCCAAGAACTCCAACAACAAAGTCCACCTTCAATTTTTTAATAAGGCTTCTTGCCTTGAATGTTGCTGTGAGCAGTTTAGCTGCACCTTTAAGGGCTGAAAGTTTTGTGGCGGAATGTCCTCCCGCATGAGGAACTGAGATTTTATGCCAGTTGTATCCGTTTTTTTCAAACAGTGTGCCGTGGGCTGATGCATCCAGGGCGATTTCACATTCGACACCTTTTTTTTCAAGTGCCCTCATTGCATTGAGTGCAGTCATTGCATCTCCACCCAATCCTCTACCTGTAACTATGAATAGACATTTCATGAAAATCACTCTCCCTTACCTAAACGGGGAATATAATTGTTTGGAACATATTTTTTCGGATTTCTTGCATGAGGATTATACAGCAATCTTCTAAAGCCTAAAATGATCAGTAACGGATTTGTAACATTATAATGATTGTCTCTTAAAACCCATTTTCTAATCAGGTCTCCTAACCCTCCGCCTGTGAGGACATCCATGAAATAATCACCGAATGTCGGGTTGAGCAGCCTTAACTGCTGGCGGAAAAATACGGCCAGGTTGTTTCTTCTCACAAATGCAATTAATGCTGTTGTGAGTATTCCAAAGATTATGACTCCTAAAAATCCTCCCATTATATAATAAGCTATTCCCAAAGCCACACCGAATGCATGGTTTCCAACCTCTCCCAGCATGATTTTACCGGAAAAGTCAAGAGGTGAGTAAGCAAGGCACACTACCAGTATCAGAAGCGGAGTGTAAACCGCCGGAAGCTCATCGACAGGAGCAGATCCTATAAGAAGCATTACCAGTATTGTCAGCACACTCATTATGATTGTCACAATACATGTTGATCCAGGCTGCATATCTGAAATATTTAATGGCTGAACCATCAGTGCGATAAATATTGATGAAACCCCCAGCCCTTCTGAAAAACCTACAGCCATGACCAGAAGTATTCCTATTCCTCTTGAAAGTTGTCCCCATTCGATTCCGAGACGTTGTGATTTTTTTCTTCCAAGAATATCATCGATTAATGCAAAAACACCAATGATTAAAATGAGATTGTTGAATCCGGGCAGCATGTAAAAGGACAATATTATGAATGGGATTATTCCCACAGCGCGCGGAATGCCTCCCCTTACATTAGGGAAGAGGTTTCCCATGTATCCTCTTTTTCCCAGAAACCTGAATATTATATCCACAACGGCAGTTCCTAATGCGGATACAACAAAAACATATATCAATGCAAAAAATATCGATGAATATATCATATCAATCACTAAATTTAAAAAAACTATACATTATAAGTTATAACTTTAGTAATATATAAATATTTAATTGATTTGGTATCTTAAAACAGCGGCCATTCCGCCAAGGCTTTCCAACTGTTTGCCGCCTTCATGTTCACTGCTTATTACCATGACCTCGCCTTTCATGTTCTCAACCATATCCATCGCATCCCCCATGTTGTCACCGGCAACACGAGTATCCAGAATGAGAAGTCTTGAAACCGCACCGAGATTGATAGCATTTTTTGTTTCTTTAACACCATATGCGATTTTTGATGAATTTCGGCCAATTTCAGCCAAAAGATTATTGATGGCTCCCATCTCCAAAGCCACACGGTTTTCGGAAGTCAGTTTTTCAACTGTTCCTTTTTTTAACACTTCGCTTATTCCGTTTCTTCCCCCGGAACCTGTTGGTTCGATGATGGAGATTTTTGCAAGTTCCTGATGCTTGTCTTTTAGATAATCAAAAAAGTCGTTTTTGACAAATCCAGGTCCTGCGATTATGATGTTTTGGATTGAATCGAATTTGGTTACTGACTCGATGACCTTTTCATAGAATTGTATGATGTTTTTCTGTCTGTTTTTATCGACAATGCGTTTTCCTGAAACATGTCCCCTGATTGGTCCGTAGTATTCTATTCCGAACTGTCTCATCAAGCCCAGTGTTGCGGTGTCATCCTCCAAAACAACGATTATTGCGGAAAGCTTTTTGGATGCTTCGATTGCCTGGTTGAGTCTTTTGATTGCCCATTTCGGCCATCTCGGCTTTGTGATTTTAAGCGGAGTGTTGAGCTTGACTTCGAGAGTGTGGTGTGATCCCAGAGGTATCAGGTCTTCCGGACCTTTTGTGATGACTCCGGTCAGTCTCAGTTTGCCTGTAAACAGGTGAAACGATATGCTTTCAATGTCCAAACCCAGGTAGAATGTTTTTTTAACTCCTCTGTCGCTTCTGAGTTTATCACCAGTGTTGTCCTGTATACGCCTTGTTGTTTTTGATGAGGCATTGTCTCCAACCTCAATTATGTGTGACAAGTGCCACAGGTCATCCAGTGTTTCGGGAACGACCTCTACAATTCCTTCCTTTTCATCTTCGTTTATGATTTTCATAATAACATTAATTTATTGTAATTTAATACTATTAAAAATTTTTGAAAATCAAAAAAAAGTCATGGCAATTTTACAAAATAACTGCACTATTATCAAGTTAAAACAGTAATATTGATTTAAAAGTGTTAAATTGATTTATAACTAAAAAATTGACCTTAAAAATAACTTAACAGTTTATATACATTGTAAAACAACATATTAAGTATGCATAGCAAATTTAATTTGATTTCCGGAAATTAATAGGAGGGGTTAATGGAAAAAAAATTTAAAAAAACTTCAAAACGAATGGACAAACCGGACGACACATTATTTAAAAGGCAAATCTCATATGCAGGAGATGTCATGCACCAATATCACAGATATCCGGGCATATATGAGGGTCCCTGTATGAACGAATACCCGAATGCCTTGGGAGGAGTTCCGCGTACAGATTCCAGTTATTATATATCCTATAACGGTAGAATATGTGTTATGAACTGGGAGGACGAATCAACTAGAATAAACAAAAAAACATTTGGAAAAATCAACAACTATAGAATCAATCTTGAGTATTTTTTCAAAGCTGACGTCATATCAGCAATAACTACAACAGTACCATTGGACAAATGCGAATTGGATTATGAAACTTCCCCCACATGCCCATTTCAACCCATAATCATTTCCTATGCAGAAATGGATGGAAGAAAAATATTAAATACTATAAAAACCAAAATTGAAAGTGAAGAAGTTTTAACTAAAGTAGAAGCCATGAATCTGATACTGATTCCTAAAATGTTTAGATCAAATCAGGACGTTGTCCTTGAAGATGTATGTGAGCTTCTACCTAAACTCAAACTTGATGATGAAGAGTTTAAATTAGAATTAATCTTTGAAATGAGATGTGTCATCCACAAATATGCCAAAACAATAGATGACATTAATCGGTTAGAAGAGGTGATTGGATTGCAGGAAGCAATAACCGCAAAACAATTCCAAGATCAAAAATTAATTGACCAAGGCATAACACAAGGCAGAATCCAAGGTAGAATCCAAGGTAGAATCCAAGGAGCCTTTGAAATAGCATTAAACGTCAAAAACACATTCGGAATAGAACAAGCACTAAAAATCAGCAACTTCACAAGAGAAGAACTCGAAAACGAAAAACTTAATAGATGAAAACACGTTTTTCATCTATCTTTTAATTTTTTAGAATGGATTACCATGCAACAAAAAACAGCAAAACAATTCCAAGATCAAAAACTAATAGATCAAGGAATAAATCACGGAATAGAACAAGGTATAATAAAAAGGAGCCTTTGAAATAGCACTAAACGTCAAAAACACACTAGGAATTGAAAATGCGCTGAAAATATGTGACTTTACAAGAGAAGAACTGGAAAACGAAAAATTAAATCAATAAAACTTATCTCTTTTTTTAGAAAAAACAATCATTAAATATTATCAAAGTTCATATATTAAGTGATTAAAATGAATGTTGGAATTATTGGCGGAACAGACGGATTGGGTAAAACTTTAGTTTATTATTTTAGAGATGAATTCGAAGTATACATTACAGGGACAAATCATAAGAAAGGCAGAAAGGTTGCCGAAGAGTTGGAGGTCAATTATATTGAGTCCAATGCGGGCCTTGCAAATATAAGTGACATGTTGATTGTTTCTGTTCCCATTCAGCATACCTCAAATGTTATCCGTGAGGTTGCTCCGTTTATGAAAAGCGGTTCGGTCATGATTGATGTCACCTCGATTAAAGAGGAGCCTGCAAGGACAATGGCAGAGGTCTTGCCTGAAAGCGTGGAATACATTCCGACACATCCTGTTTTCGGTCCGAGAACTACAAGACTGGACAATCAGGTTATTGTTTTAACTGCCGATAAGAAGGGCAATTGGTATGAGAAAGTTTATAATTATCTTGCCGGCAAAAACATGAGAATCATTGAAACCACTGCTGAAAAGCATGATTTCATGATGAGCATCGTTCAGGTTTTAACTCACTTCTCATTTATTTCAACCGCATCGGCCATTGAGAAACTGAGCGTTGATTTGAGTGAAACTGAAGACTATGAAAGTCCGATATATAATCTTATGATTGATTTGATTGCCCGTATCGTTTCTCAAAATCCTTATTTAACCTATAACATCCAGTCCATGAACCGGAACGGCCCTCATATAAGAAATACTTTTGCAGAGGCTGTTGATGAGCTGAGAAATGTCATCAATAACCATGATGAGGAGCGGTTTGTTGAAATTGCAATTAAGGCCACAAGGCATATGGGCGACATCACCAATGCTTTAGGTAGAAGTGACAAGGCGATTGAGGCTTTAAGTCAGGAATATTCCCTTTTAAATGAGTCAATCGGTGATGAGGTGGGCCTGATACATATATATTCCGGCAGGACTCATGTTGGAATTCTTGAAGGAATTGAAAATAAGACTGCCATTTTAAGAGCCGGCAATAAGGTTAAAAAGCTTCGCATTGCAAACATCCGGGTTATGCTTCCGGAGGAGCTCCATCAGTGGAAGGTTGAAAATTTAGCTAAAACAACCAGGTCTTTAAGCTGTGTGTTTTCAAAGAATGTCAATGTTGAAACAATCCAAAAGACAGTTATGAAACTGGACAATATCATTGACATAAAGCTGATTGACGCATATACTGGTCCGCAAATTGCTGACGACTCCATCAGCCTGACTTTTGAAATTATTGCTCTTGATAAAGATGCAATTGAGAATGTTATTGGTCTGTTTACAGGTTTTGGCGGAATAATCAGATAATGTTTTAACATATACGAACAATAATTAAAGTGTCCAAAAGTAATTAAATTTTAAAATTATTTGAAACCCCCTAATTTTTATTATTTTTTATAAATTCCATTTTTAAATTATATTTAGAGTGTAAGATTGGTAATTATTTTTTTATTTTATAATTAAATCTAT
Source organism: uncultured Methanobrevibacter sp. (assembly GCF_946408925.1). Taxonomy (GTDB): domain Archaea; phylum Methanobacteriota; class Methanobacteria; order Methanobacteriales; family Methanobacteriaceae; genus Methanocatella. The sequence goes on along the minus strand of NZ_CAMJUE010000065.1, from coordinate 3,129 downwards.
TTTTGACTGTTTTGGAAAAGTGACCAAACCGAAACATTTATATATTAAGACATACACAGATTACTTTGTCAATAAAGTTACAAAAAGTAACAAAAAGATTTTGACAATTTTTACATTTATTACATTCAGCCAAAAACGGAGATGATAAAATGGCAGAAAATGAAATCACATTAAAAGTTGCAGAAGCAATTTCACAAAAAGATGTAGGTCAGGGCGTAGCAAGACTTGATCCTAATGTCATGGACGATTTAGGAATCCATGAAAGAGACCTAATCGAAATAATTGGTGAAAGAAGAACTGCCGCAATCGCTCTTCCTTCACAAACAGATATCGGCCTTGGAGTAATAAGAATCGACGGACTTGTTCGTAAAAACTCAGGAGCAACAATAGGTGGAGAAGTAACAGTCAAAAAAGCAAAAGCAACAGAAGCTAAAAAAGTTGTTCTTGCACCAACCGAAGACAACATCCGTGTCCAGGGAGATGTCAGAGGCCTTTTTGCAGGAAAAGTAATGGTACAGGGAGACATCATCGGATCACAAATCCGTGCCCCAAGACCAAGTATGGGAATGGGATTCAACAGCATCTTCGATGAACTGATGAGCAATTACACACCTGCAATGCGTGAAATCAAATTCGCAGTAATTTCAACAAGCCCAAAAGACATTGTAATCGTGGGGCCAAATACCGAAGTGCAGCTCCATGAATCCCCTGTTGACGTAAGTAAAATCGAAGGGGTAAGCAACCTCGTGGATGTAAGCTACGAAGACATCGGCGGGTTAAAAGAGGAAGTTAAAAAAGTAAGAGAAATGATTGAAATACCTCTTAAAAGACCTGAACTCTTTGAAAAACTGGGAATAGCACCTCCAAAAGGAGTGCTCATGCACGGACCACCTGGAACCGGTAAAACATTACTGGCAAAAGCGGTGGCCAGTGAAAGTGACGCTCATTTCATCCTGATTAACGGACCTGAAATCATGAGCAAATACGTCGGAGGATCTGAAGAAAACCTCAGGGAATACTTCGAAGAGGCAGAAGAAAACTCCCCGTCAATCATATTTATCGATGAACTGGATGCAATTGCACCAAAAAGAGAAGAAACCAATGGAGAAGTTGAAAGAAGAACCGTTGCACAACTTCTGACATTGATGGATGGTCTTAAATCCCGTGGCCAGGTAGTGGTAATCGGTGCAACAAACCGTCCGGACTCACTTGACCCTGCACTTAGAAGACCTGGAAGATTCGACCGTGAAATAGAAATCGGAGTCCCAGACACCGAAGAGAGAAAAGAAGTGCTTGAAATACATACCCGTAACATGCCTCTTGCAGATGACGTTGACCTTGACAAAATCGCAAATACAACCCACGGATTTGTAGGAGCCGATCTCGAGTCATTATGTAAGGAAGCTGCAATGAGAGTAGTTAGAAGAATACTTCCTGAAATACAAAACGACGAGGAAATACCAAAAGAGGTAATGGAAAAAATCGTGGTTACCGGAAATGACTTTAAAAACGCGCAAAAGGAAATCCAGCCTTCAGCATTAAGGGAAGTTCTTGTACAAATTCCAGATATCAAATGGGATGATGTCGGAGGACTTGAAGATGTTAAACAGGAATTAAAAGAGGCTGTTGAATGGCCACTGAAACATCCTGAAACATTCCAACGCCTTGGAATAAGGCCTCCGAAAGGAACACTGCTATACGGTATTCCTGGAACCGGTAAAACACTGCTTGCAAAAGCCGTTGCAAGTGAAAGTGAGGCAAACTTCATCTCAGTTAAAGGTCCGGAACTATTATCCAAATGGGTTGGAGAATCTGAAAAAGGCGTTCGTGAAGTGTTCAGAAAAGCAAAACAGGCTTCACCTACAGTGATCTTTTTCGATGAAATAGATGCAATAGCAAGTGCACGCAGCGGAAACGACACCGACAGCGGAGTTACAAAAAGAGTTGTTAATCAGCTTTTAACCGAAATGGACGGACTGGAAGAGCTTGAGGATGTTGCAATCATAGCCGCAACAAACAGACCGGACATTCTCGATGCCGGACTGATGAGGCCAGGAAGGTTCGACAGACACATTGAAGTGGGTGAACCTGACGAGGATGCAAGAGTATCAATCTTTAAAGTACATACCAAAGACATGCCTCTTGCAGAGGATGTTGATCTTAAAAAACTGGCCAAAAACACTGACGGCTATGTTGGAGCAGACATTGAAGCGGTATGCAGAGAAGCTGCAATGCTGGCACTCAGGGATAATCTTGAAGCAACAGAAATCCCATATAAATACTTCAAACAGGCTATCGATAAAGTGAAGCCAGGAAATACACAAATCAAAGATGAACAATTAGTTCAGTACATGTAGGGCGCAGATTCCCTACATTCAATCTTAATATCTAACCATATTTAACCCTGGGAAAGATACAGACATCTTTCCCACCCTCCATTATATTTAAAAAAAATAAATTCTCTACCGTCCGGGAGGATATGGAATCCTCCCACAACCTCTTTAATATACTGTTTTTATAATGATTAAAATATTGATTTAAGCTTGTAAAATTACATTTTAATCCAAATAATGATTTAATAATGTAATTAATTAAATTTGAGATAGGATAATTTAAATAGGATAAAATTATATAATATGTGGCAGGTAAAATAAATTTATTCAAGTTTTGTAAAAATTAAGTGTTTATAAAATTTTTTAAAAAACGGTGCAAAAATGATTAAACATTTACAAAATGGTCCAATAATGCCTTCATCCGAAAGTAAAGTTGTTCAAAACGATGCATTTCTGACCAAATTGGAGCAAAAGCTTATACTGCTAAGTGCAAAATACGGCTTAGGAGAAGTGTTATTCATGGAAAAAATCCACTAAACAATGACTCACTTGCATCATTCTACATTCGAGCTCCAAAATCCTGGTCCAACCAGAAAATGTTTGATGTATGGGATCTCATTTCTCATGAAGTTGATGACTTTGCCACAAAAGAAGGACATGACAACCTAATGGAAATTTGTGGTGTTGTTGTTTCAGACAGGTACTGAGGCGTTATTATGACTCATGCATTTGTACCTCAACATCTCATAGAATTAGCTGAATATTTGAAAACAAAAGAATTTTCAGATGAAAACTA
>NZ_CAMJUE010000064.1 GCF_946408925.1 uncultured Methanobrevibacter sp. | reverse complement strand
TTCTTGGGTATATATACCATTTACATTTGTTACTATTAAAAGGTTTGCATTTAGGAGGTGTGCAACATATGCCGCAATCGAGTCTGAGGTCACATCCCAGCTGCATTCGAAGGGATCTTCTTGCCTTAAAAACTCGGAAACCACAAATATTGGAGTGAAACCTTCATCTGAGATTTCATTTATCTCGTCAATTGAATAGGCAAGTCTTGTTGAATCCACCTTGTCATCAACGAGTTTGGCGATGATATCCATGCAATCTATTGCTGTCCAATGGTTTGTTTCAGGTGAAAAATTTATTTTAGAGTCATATTTGCGAATCAGGTTTGCAAACTCCCCACCACCCAAAACAATTACCGAATTGGTGTTTTTAAGCTGCCTTGAAAGATTAATTGCATATTCTGGAAATAGGCTTCCACCGATTTTTACAACCTGTTTTATGATATCAATCACACCCATGTTTAATTAAAGATAGCTTTCATTAAAATGATACTTAACCTATAAAAGTTTCAGATCACCTGTCACTTCATCAAGTATTTCATCCTCATCCGGCCCGAGAGCCAAAACGGTAACGCTTGATGTAGGTATCTGTGTACGTCCTGCATCAACCACCAGATAATTGGCAATGCCCTTTTCATCGGCGATTTTTTTAAGCTCAGTCAGTTCCTCCAAAGTCTTGACTTTTAAAACCACCTTTGCATAAGCCTCATTTTCCCATTTTCTAATCTTGTCAGCAGGTGATTTTTTATATGCTCCAATAGCACCATGACAACACTGAGCTGCAATCTTACCTTTGCGCATTTTCAAATCAGTTCTTACAATCATTACCTGTTTCATGTTATCACTATTTACTATTATTTTTTCGACTTAAAAAGGTTTATGAAAAAAAATAAAATATAAAAAAAGAAATTAGGAAAATCCCAGTTTATGGAACACTAAAAACTGTACAAACTTATTCCCATTTAAAGTATACCACGACAATAGCTATAGCAACGATTACAGCAGCTATACCCAATATTATAACAAGAGAATTAACTCCAAAGTTAAAGCCCGGTTGCTGAACATTGGAAACGTTTGTATTATTAACAGTAGTGTTAGTCACATTGTTTGTTTGATTTGTTGTTGTATTTATCACATCACCTGACGGATTTGAACCGGTACCTGAATCACCATTAGAACTGCCTGATGAGTAGGAACTTGATCCGTAGTTGCTGCTTCCGGAATAGCCATTGTCACTGGATTGCGAACTTGAACCAGTTGTCTGTGAACTGTCCGAACTGGAAGAAGTGGATTCGCTACTTGAATCAGAACTGGCCTTACTGGTCGGCTCAGAACTGGATGAAGAAGAGTCTGAGCTTGAACTGGAAGATGATGACTCAGAAGAAGAACTTCCAGAATCACCAGATTCTGCAAAAGCTACTCCGCATGCAGACATGATAATAATCAAAGCCAAAATCAAACTTAAAATTTTATTAATTTTCATTTGTCCACCTGATTTATAATTTTTAAAAGTATTGAATTTAAAAATTATTTCTCATACAATTAAAGTTTTTAGATTCATTATTTAAAACTTTTACCCCAAAATCAATATTGTTAACACAACGGCAATTAAAAAAATTAGAAACTGGGAAAAATATTACTTTCATCAAGTGATTTTACCATAATTTAATTATATAGGAAGAATAGAATTATTAATGATTATATTTTTAAGGAGATTATAATGACACGTATTTCAATTTTAGACAAGGACAGATGTCAGCCTAAAAAATGTGATTATCTTTGCATACATTACTGTCCAGGTGTCAGAATGGAAGAAGACACCATAGTAATTGATGAAGACACTAAAAAACCGCTGATATCTGAAGAATTATGTGAAGGGTGCGGAATCTGTACAAACCGATGCCCATTTGATGCTATTTCAATTATCAACCTGCCTGAAGCTGCAGGCGAACCGATACACAGGTTTGGTCAAAACCAGTTTGAACTCTTTGGACTTCCGAATCTTGAAGAGGGAACAGTGCTTGGACTTTTGGGACCGAACGGTATCGGTAAATCCACAATCATGAACATACTGTCAGGCAGTTTAATTCCAAACTTTGGAGACTTTGAAAACAATCCTGAAAACTGGGATGCAGTAATTGAATACTATAAAGGATCATCCCTTCAGAAGTACTTCCAGGATTTGTCCGAGGGAAACATAAAAACCATCCTTAAACCGCAAATGGTTGACAAGCTCCCAAAAGTTGTAAAAGGAAAAGTGAAAGATTTACTTGAAAACGTTAACGAAATGGACAGGCTTGATTATGTTACAGAGGAACTGCAACTTGAAAATGTACTGGACAGGAACATGGAAAACCTGAGTGGTGGGGAGCTTCAAAGAGTGGCAATAGCAGCAACCGTATTAAGGGAAGGAGATTTCTACTACTTCGACGAACCGACATCATGGCTGGACGTTTCACAAAGACTGAATGCAGTTAAAGTTATCCGCTCCCTTGCAGAAGAGGGCAAAAGCGTACTTGTTATTGAGCACGACCTCGCCACACTTGATGCACTGTCCGACAATATCCACATATTATACGGACAGCCTGGAGGATACGGTGTAGTATCCGGAAGAAAAGGAGTCCGTTTAGGAATTAACGCTTACATCAACGGATTTTTAGCTGAGGAAAATGTCAGAATCAGAAGAAATCCTATTGAGTTTACAATAAGACCTCCAACACCTGAGGATGAAGGCGACGCTCTTGCCTCATACAGCGATTTGAGCAAGGATTACGACGGATTCAGCCTTACAGCTGATGAAGGTGAAATATTTTATGATGAAATCGTAACTGCATTCGGTTCAAACGGTATCGGTAAAACCACTTTCGCCAAAATGCTTGCAGGCGTTGAGGAACCGACCACAGGTGAAGTTGATGAGGAAGTTACAATTGCATACAAGCCACAATACATCGTTTCAAACTTTGAAGGGACAGTAAGTGACTTTTTATACATGAATGCACCAAGTTTCGGCTCCAAAATATTTGAAAGTGAAATAATGAAACCGCTCACCTTGGATGAAATGCTTGACAAGCCTGTTAAGGGTTTAAGCGGAGGAGAACTTCAAAGACTGGCAATAGCTGCAACACTTGCAAAAGATGCTGAAATCTATCTTTTCGACGAGCCTACTGCATTTCTTGATGTGGAACAAAGGCTCATTGCCGCAAGAGTGATCCGTAAAATGGTTGAAAGCAGAAATGCGGCTTCACTTATCGTTGACCACGATATCGTCTTTATCGATTATATCTCCGACAGGGCAATGGTTTTCAACGGAACACCCGGCATTAACGGCCATGCTTCAAAACCGACTGATTTGAGAAATGCAATGAACGAGTTTTTAGGCAACTTAAACATTACCTTCAGAAGAGATAAGGAAACCAAAAGGCCAAGAGTCAATAAGCTTGACAGTTACAAGGACCGTGAGCAGAAGGAAAAAGGAGAATATTATTACCTGTCCGATTAATATTTTCCCTTTTTATATTTTTTCCAATTCTTTTAGAATATATTTTTTAAGAATTGTTACTGCCTTTTCACCATCGCCGTCAAGTCTTACAGCATCAAGCGGGCTTAGATCATATGTTTTAACGACAGCATCGGCTGAAATGTTTTTGACAACCTCGACATTCTTGTCATTCAATATCACTGATGCACAGTCATCGCCGCAGCCTGTTATTGTGACTATTTTTGCATCCTCCAATATCGGTGAGCAGTTGTTTGGCTGTGCTGAGTATTCGGTTATGCATGCCGCCACAATATTGTCATTTTCAAGGGCAAGTTCCACGCTGGCCGCCCTTACAACCAGTCCTAATGGGCTTAATCCACTGCATGATACCAATGCTATTTTATCACTCATTTTTTCATCCTCGAATATCTTTTTTTAACTTTATCATAACCTCTTTTATAAAATGGACAGAAGTTTATGCAGACACTGCATCCTTCACGGTGGGCTGTGCAGAGTTTTCTCAGGAATTTTCCGTCATCGTCAAATGCGTTTTCAGGACATCTGTCAATGCACACCCCGCATGTTGAGCAGTAATCCTCAACCCATTTCAGTTTGTTTTCGCTTTTAAACGGCAGGTTTTCGATTGATGTTTGAATCATGAAAAATCCCAGATTCAATCCCTCCTTAAAAATGCACATGTTACTCCTTGTAATTACCGCATCATTTGACTGGAGTGCAATTGCCCTCAGGCTCACACGGTCATCCAGGGGATTTATCAAATCTGCCCTGAATCCGTTTTCCCTCAGGAGGTCTGCAAGTGCGAATGTCTTTTGACCGAACTCCTGAAATTCCTCATCCATCAGTCTGCATTTTTCATCTGAAGGCTCCATTTTCAGAATGTCTTCAGACATGGCATACTTTAAAATTATTATGTTGTCCCAGTCTATATCCCATTCCTTTTTAAATTCCTCGCTTAGCTTGGAATAGCTGAGCCCGACAAACAGTGATGCGACTGCAATGTCTTCAAATTCCTTTAAAAAATCATCAGAAATGGTGTTTTTTGGATGGTGAGGGTTATCTAAATCATAAAAATTTGGAATAGGTTGATGATATCTGAATCTCATGCGAACCTATTTTGTCCTTAAAGCCTCAACGGCCTTAGGGAACTCTTCACAGAATACTTTTATTTCCTCTGTTGGTATTGAGAAACTTATACGCAGGTATCTGTCCCCAAACTCTTCTGAGGTGTATTCACCTTCTCTTGTAAAGAGTTTTTTCTCAATAAGATAGTTTGACATTACCTTTGGATTTATTCCTGCACCGGACAAATCAATCACCATCATGTTTGCATCTGACGGATAAACCGGCAGGAACACTCCTTCAATCGGATCTATCATTTCATTGATTAATCTTTGGTTTTCAAAGCAGGTTTCACGCATCTTTTCAAACCATTCAGGTTTTGATTTAAGGCCTGCAATTGCACCGTACTGTGAGATGATGTTTACTCCCAAATCATTGACCACCGCATTTTTGATTGCATCGATAATAGGTTTTGAGGAAACCACACCACCTACTCTGAGTCCTGCCATTCCAAATATTTTTGAAAAGCTGTAAATTGTCAATGTCTGGCCGGGAGCGTAGTTTTCAACCAGGAAGTGCTCACGTGCAAAATCCTTGTAGGTTATATCATGTAATAAGTATAAATCATTTTCTTTTGCAATTTCAGCGAATTCTTTTAATTCCTCTTCAGTGTAGGATGAACCTAAAGGATTTAACGGGTCAATCAGAATTACCATACGTGTGTTTTCATCCATGTTTTTCCTTAAAAGGTCAGGGGTCAGCTTGTAGTTGTTTTCCTCATAATAGATTGGCACATATCTTACTTCCCCGGCGAATCTGCTTGCAAAGTCTCCTATGATGAAATATCCAGGATCGGACAATATCACATTGTCTTCAGGTTCAAGCAACGCCTGCATTACCAGGTATAGTGATTCTGTTGCACCGGAGGTCAGCAATACCTCAAGGTCTTTTAATCCCAAGTCATCCAGTATCAATTGTTTAAGTTCGCTGAATCCTTCAGGGGCAGGATATCGACAGAAGGTTTTTTCCTTAATAGCTTCAATCATTGCATCCGCTATTGTGTCGTCATGCAGATGGTTGGTGTTTTGACCCATCCAAATCATGTCTTTGTCCATGTACATATCTTCAAAAAACTCATTTGCACTATCATATCCTTCAGGAGGTACCCTTTCGGTTTTTTGAAATTTCTTTTTTGGTTTTTTAATATCAAAATCCTTATCCCTCATAATATCAACTCAAACAATTCCAAAATAAATATATATCGTTAATAATTTATAAAAGTATCTTAAACAATACCGTTTGAAGTAATTGAAAAAGTGACCTGCATGCCTTCAGGCAAACTTCTATGCCTCTTTAAGGTGGCAACTCTCTGGTTTGTCTCCTCGCCACGTTCCAGTTTGATTATGACCTTGCTGGTATATTCCAGTATGTCTCCGCCAACTGCCTTGACTTCATTATTTCCGTCATCGTCAAAGGCATTGTAAATCTGGTTTGTGATGACAACAGCAATGTCATGTTTTCGTGCAATGTTTGACAAAAGCTGCATCTGTTTTCTCAATTCCTTGCTTAACTTATATGATTTCATATCATCCACACGATACAGGGCAACGGCAGAATCAAGAACTATCAAATCAACTTCCTCATGGTGTTTTTTAATCCACACATCAATTGATCTCAAGGTCTCTGTCTGCTCCAGAAAATCGGTCGGTTCAAAAACAATAATGTTATTGGCCACATTTGAAAAATAAGGTCCTGAAATCTGCTTTATACGGTCAATTGATATTCCACCTTCAGTATCAATGTAAATAACTTTTCTGCTGTTTTTAGCCACGTTAACCGCAAGAGTCAGTGTCACGTTACTTTTACCAGAACTTGGTGAACCGAATATCTGGGTAACGGTTCCCTTTTCAAAACCTCCATCAAGCAACCCGTCCAGCGATGAGTTTGATGAAATCTTGTGATTGTCTTCAAAATTAGCCAAAACTTTCATGATATCATATTGTTTTTTATAAGATATATATGTAACAAAATTGCAATAATTACATAAAGGAGTGTAACATGAAACGAAAAATAACCGCATTGCTTATAGTTTTGATATTTTCACTTTGCCTTACAAGCATTGCATTTGCCGAAAACAGTTCTGTTGAGGATGTGGAAAATGCTGATGTGGATGATTCAAACTATATTAAAATAGTTTCACTTTCCAACGGGGAAATAAAATTCAGTGATGGTTTTGCCGGATATGCTATTGATTTATCCAAAGAGACATTGAAAAACGGTGACACTTTCACAAACGGACAGTCAAGCAACAGCGAAACTGAAAATTATGTTAAACTGGCAATAATAGAAGCGTATAAGCAGAAAAAAGAGAATAATCTTGGAGAAATAATTTCAAAAATCGTTGAAGGAAACCTTGATACTTCAGATGATGTCATTAAGGCCGTTGTGGACTCCGGTGAAAAAATTGGAGATTCCTCAGTTGCAAGCATTGATAACACAACTGAAGGCACATTCACCTTTGAACTTTTAAAATCAACTGATGATAAAAAATCCGACTGTTTGGCTTATAAGGTTTCATTAAAAACCGTTGAACAACCGGACGTATTAGCTGGCAGTGATGATGCCAACAACACCGCTGACGGCGATAATGAAACAATAAAACAAGACAGCAACGACGACAAACAAACAGCAAAAGAAAACAATACTGATAACAAGCAAAGTGAAAACACAAACAAGCAAACCGTAAAAGAAGACAACAACAAACAAAGTAAAGATGCAAATAAAACAAAAGAAAAACCTAAAACCGTGGAAAACAACAAGACAATTGTTAAAAATACCACAACCGTGATTGAAAACAACACAACCATAGTGCACAACAATGTTAATGATGTGAACAATACCACCGAACCTAAAAACGATACTGCTTCTGAGCTTTTAAAAGCCGGAAATCCTATATTGATATTGATAGTGGTTATTGTGGTTGCAGTGATTGCTGTTGTGATAATGAAAAGGAAAGATTAAGTGATTAATCTTTTCCTCTTTTTTTAGTTACCAAACAATCACTTTAACTTTATATATCACCTCTTACAACGCTAATAATACAAAACTCACAAGAGGTGAATAATATTGAAAAAACCTATTTTAACTTTACTCCTAATAATTTTAACAATTTCATCCGGATTGGATATCATATCGGCTGAAAGTGATAAAAACAACACTTTAACTGCGACTTTGGAAGAAGAAAATTTAAAAATCAAAAGTGAAGAGGACCGTACAGGAGAGATTGTAAGCGCAAGCGAGGACGGGCATTTCAACATAAGCTTTGATGACGGATACAACGGATACTGCATTAACTATGGAGACCATGAAGCAGATAAAGGAAATAATTTCACTGTTCAGGATACAGATCATGCCGTTAATGAAAAAAGCGGACAGTCCGTTGGAAATGAACTGAAAACATTCTTTGTAAACTACTATGATACAGCAATGCAGGACAGGGTGAAAACCCAGCACATCATTTGGCATTTCACCAACGACTTCAACGGATGGAGAGTGGATTCCGCACTAATTGAAGAGATTAAAAAAGCCTCCCTTGAAAAAGTGATTCCCGACCATGGAGCCACAAGAAAAATCAGCAATACTGCTGAAATGGTGTTTGACTTTGAAGTGCTGGAATCACACGATTCAGATCATCAGAACTTCTTTGCATACAGAGTTACATTAAGGGAGATTCTTGAAATCCTTGAAAACGAAACTATGGAAAATACAACACAAAATACCGATTTGAATAATCAAACATCAAACTCTACTGTCAACCAGACAGAAGAGAAATTAACAAAAAACAATTATTCCAATTCAACTGAAAATAAAACTAATCTTACACCAAACACTGAAAAAAACAATTCCACAAAAGAAGACAGTCAAAATAACAAATTTGAAAATGTCAGCCTTAAAAAGCATGTGACCGGATACAACTACATCCCGGCGATTATCATACTGCTTTTCGGATTAATCATTGTCACAAAATATGCAAGAGACTGAATGACATTATTTTCTTATTATTTTTGGCTTAAATCCTGTCAGGTCAATTATTGATGATGCATGGCCTGTGTTCAAATCCCCAACATCAATTACCAAGTCAACCTCACAGTCTAGCTGCTTTAGGATTTCCTTAGGATTTGACAATACCTCATCATCAGAGATATTGGCACTGGTTGTTGTGATTGGAAAGATGCTTGCAAGCCGGCACGCCAGTTCATTGTCGGGAACCCTGACGCCCACATAGCTGGTGCCGCTTGTAATGACTCTAGGCACAATGCTTCTTTTATCCAAAATAAAAGTGTATGGACCCGGCAGGTATGCCTTAATGGTATTAATCTGACCCAATGACACCTTTGCAACCAGATTTATTGCTTCAACATCACGAACAAGTACTGATAACGGCTTTAGAAAACTTCTTTGCTTGATATCAAACACTCTTCTAACTGCCTTGTTGTCAAAAATATTGGCTCCCAAACCGTAAATGGTATCGGTCGGATACAATACCACTCCCCCATCGGCCAATATGTTTATTGCCTCAAAAATAATTTCCTCATCTATTTCATCAATACTTGTTTTTATGACATTCATTCACCTTTATATTAGATGAAATCTTTATATATAATTATGCTTCAAAGTCTAAGACCATTTTTAACAAGAATATTGAACCCTATTGCGAGAAAATTAAACATAAATCCTAATATAGTTACAATAATCTCACCGTTCATTGCGGTGCTTGCGGCTTACGGGTTTGCCAATCATAACCTTATTTTAGGATGTATTGCCATATTAATGTCCGGATTTCTTGATGTTGTTGACGGTGCCGTTGCAAGGTATCATGGAAGATCATCCCCATTCGGCGCATTTCTCGACTCAACAATGGACCGGTTTGCAGATGCAATAATCTATATCGGAATAATATTTGGAGGATACTGCGATTGGTTTGTTGGGGTCTTGGCGATTCACTCTGCAATTACAGTCAGCTATGTCCGTTCACGAGCAGAATCACAGGGTGCGGAGTGCAACATTGGAATAGCTGAACGTGCTGTTAGAATGATTATATTGATGCTTGGAGCAATTATCGGATTCTTTGCTGGAGACATTTACTTCACATACATCATCTACATACTGGTGATATTATCATACTTTACAGTGGGCCAAAGAATCCTGTATGTTTGGAGGCAATTAAGATGAGCGAATTGGAAAGTCCGGAAAAAATAGCTAAAGACATTGCAAAATTGGAAAGGAACCTGAATCAGGTGGCTCATATCGAGTTTGTCGGTAAGGAAAAAGAGGTTTATGACCGAGCCGTCGATTATTGGAACGATTCCAAATATTATCTTGAAAAAGAGGATATGAGGACTGCATTCGGCTGTATCGAATACAGTCATGGACTTTTAGATGCATTAAGGATGATTCATGGAATCATCTAATTTACACC
>NZ_CAMJUE010000063.1 GCF_946408925.1 uncultured Methanobrevibacter sp. | reverse complement strand
AATAAAAAAGAAAGACGTAAAGTCTCTAAAAACTATGTTAATGATTAATTAAGGTAGATATAATGGAAAATTTTGAAATTATTGATGATAAAACTTTAGAACTCACTTTTGAAGTAAAGGATGAAAGTCACGGAGTTTGTAATGCTTTAAGACACATCCTAATGCAAGATCCAGATGTAGAATATGCAGTTTACAATATTGACCACCCGCTTACCGGAAAACCACAAATGACCATTAAAACCAAAAGGGGAAAAAGGCCAAGAAGTGCATTGAAAAAAGCGGCTGAAGAATTGCAGAAAGAAAGTTCTGAATTTAAAAAACTTATTGATGAAGCTTTATAAGGCTTCAAATTTTATTTTTAATGTGATAAAATGGCATCTTACAAAAATCCTTCTTTAACAGTGGATACATTTATTTTTAATGACAAATGTGAATTCGCATTAATCAAAAGGTTATACCATCCGTTTAAAGACTATTGGGCATTGCCTGGAGGTTTTGTTGAATATGGTGAAACTGTAGAGGAAGCTGCAATTAGAGAATCAAAAGAGGAAACCGGTATAGATGTTAATCTTCTTGATATAGTCAATGTTTACTCTGATCCTAATAGAGATCCAAGAGGACATACAGTAACAGTTGCATTCCTCGCTAATGGAGATTTATCAATTAAAAATGCAGACAGTGATGCAAAAGATATTGAAATCTTTTGTGAAGATGATTTAGACAAATTGGAAATAGCTTTTGACCATAGGAAAATAATTAAAGATTGTTTAAAAAAAGCTAAAAAATCAATATAAAAAAGTTAATATTTAAATAAGTTAAAAAAAAGATTACTTACATATAATTTAATTGAGGAGATTGAATGGAATTTTGTCCAGAATGTGGAGCAATGATGCTTCCAAACAATGGCATTTTAAAATGTAATAAATGCGGATACTCAAACGAGTTAGGCAATAATAAAGAATATGAAGTTTCTAAAGATATCAAAGCTGAAGAAACTGTTAAAATGCTTGGAGAAGATGTGGACGTTGGTCCGGTTACTAATGAAACTTGTCCTGAATGTGGACATGACAAAGCTACTTATAAACTTTTACAAACCCGTAGTGCTGATGAAGCTCCTACACGTATTTTCACATGCACAAAATGCAAACATACATGGAGAGCATATGACTAAGAGGTTTTCATATGAAGGATTCTAAAGATAAAGAGCATAGAATTTCTAATTTAAAAGATATGATTAATAATGTCAAAGATGAAGAGGAGACTGAAATCGATGACATAGAGGAAGATCCTGAATTAATCAGTTATCTTAACGAAGATACAACTAACTACGAAGAATTAGGAATTGATGATGAGTATATTTACCACCCGGGCAATGATACTGAAGATGCAATTAATTTAGAAGAAAATCCTATTGATGAAAATTATATTATTAAAGCTCCAAAAGAACGTATCGATGATGAAGACTCTGAAGGCATGGACGAGGATTTGGTAGGAGACATTAGCGAAAATTTTGACAATGTCATTAATGCTAAAATTAAAGGCAGACCTGTTTTGGCTATTGTAAGCTCAATTTTAGGAGTGATACTGCTAATAATATCAGTATTCATATTCCAATCACGCAGTGAACGTGTAGTTGACAATGTTGTTGCTGGAGAAACCAGTTTCATGTTTGTTATTTTCCTTTTAGTGGGAGCATTCCTATTAATTTATGGAATCTACAAATTATTCAACTTTAAAAATCCTTTTGAAAAAATTACAAATAGTATAGATAAGATAGATAAAGGACATAATGAAAAGAAAGATGCTATTGACACTAAAATTGAAAAACCATCTCCAAAACCTATACCTAAAAGTAAAATACCTCTTGACAAAGATTCCTACAAAATAGGGGAATTTGACATGAATGAGGTTAAATCTTCACTGAAAAAACCTGCTAATTCTAAAATTAATAAAAAACCCGCCTCAAAGAATATCAAAGATATTCCTCCAGTGAAAGAAGAACCTCAAGAAGAGGAACAGTTAACCGTTGAAGAAAGGGAATACGAACATGCAAAACTTGAAAGCGAATCTATCGATGATATTTTCGCCGAAGTTGAAGATATTGAAGACATGAACATCATTTCTCTTGATTCTAAAGAAAAGAAAGAATAATTTTACTAATATTGGGCCTGTGGTCTAGTTAGGAATGACGTGGGACTTCGGATCCCAAGATCGAGGGTTCAAATCCCTCCAGGTCCGCTTATTTTTTTACCCGAACAACAGCTTCCTTGAAAAAGTCAGGAATTAATGACCTGTACATCGGACTTTTGAATAACATATTTATATCGCTGTCAATAATGTAGGTGTAGCAGGAATCGTCTTCAGCCCTCATTCCACGACCGTAAGCCTGCATCAGTGTCATGACCGTTTTATAGGCATACCATTTTTTATCCCGTTTCATCCGCATGTTAACCTGCTTGTCACCGAGATATGGGAACGGTACTTTATAGATTACCTGGAAACGGCATTTGTCATAAGGCAGGTCCACACCCTCACTCATCGATGGGGAAACCAAAACTAAAGGATTGTCATCTTTCTCGAAAAATTCCAGCACCTGCTCTCTGTTTTTTGGAGTGTGTGAAACGAGTCTGGAGTTATACAGGTTGTTGGTTATGTATTGCTGGCACTTGTAACTGTGAGTGTGAATCAGCCCCTTGTCCCCTTCATGTTTTTTAAGGATTTCCTGTAAAATAGGAATGGTTTTCGGAGCGGTGCCCTTAATTCTATTAGCTGACATTTTTCCCGCCAGATTAAGAATGATAGGTCTTTTTTCCTTTGTGAACGGACTGTCGACCTTTATATGATAGACTTCATTAGGGTTTAAACCCAGCCATTTGGAAAACATTTTATGGGACAGGATGGTTGCACTCATGAAAATAACAACATCCCCATATTTCAATAAGTTATTTTTGGCATAATGATGCACTCTTAAAGGCTTAAAGCAAACACTGGTTTCATCCGTGTCAATAACCCAATTTTTTGGCTCTTTTTCCAGATTATTTTTAAGTGTCTTGAGCCTGCCAATGGTTGATCTTATCCTGTCTGCCTTATTTTTGCTTAGGTCTTTTAGGTCTATTTCTTCATAGTCCTGCCTAATCGCATCAATTTCCATTACCCAATCCTCAAGTTCCCCGTCCTGCAGGATTTCTTTTGTCATCACTTTATTGATATCTTTTTCAAGACGTCTATTGTACAATGTGACTTCCATTGTAGACATCAACTTGTTTTCAATGTTGTGTGCCTCATCTAAAATCAGAAGTGACCGGGTTCCAAAATGTTTTACATAATTTAGCTCCACAATCGCATAATCGTAATTCATTAGTGTGATTGGAGAATTTACGGCATTTGCCTTCTGATTCCAATAATGGCAATGGGCATCAGACTGGTAAAATACGGTTCCTCCAAATGAATCTTCAAATGCCAATTCCGCATCCAATGTTGGATTTTTAGCAACACCATAAGGACAGAAAAATTTAGAGGATGTTGGTGTTGTCTTACAGTCCCCCATGTCGCATGTGGATTCCAGGTTATCATGCAGGCATGCAAAATTACCTCTTCCTTTAACCAGTGGGAAACCAAATTCGTTGGAATACTGGGACTGCAGCTGCTTTGTCATTGTTAAGATATATGCGGATTCATACATTTTGGCAAGTGTTGTGGCGATTGCGGATTTTCCAGTACCGGTACCTGCTTCCAATACTATGTACTTATATCCTTTCTTAATTGCGTCATGGATTTCCTGTATGATTTCCAATTGACCGCTTCTAGGTTCTTCAAATGGAAAATTGACAATGATTTCATCATCTATATGAGGATATATCTCCTTAATGTATGCAGCGGTTCCCTCATCCTGCTGATAATCTTCAATTGAATATACCTCAGGAATCTCATCATCCAGTATTGATGATTTTCTAGGCTTAGAAAAACTAAACAGATTAGTTGGACCGCTGGATTTTACTTTCTCGTATTTTCCACAAACACAATTACTTTTTAACATACCACAATTTGGGCAAAACATTGAATTGGACATCAAAAATATATTAGTAATGTTGTACTATAAATAAGTAGTAGACAATCAAATTGCAAAATTGTATTTAAAATGTTAAAGTGATTATATGGCGGAAAAAGGAAAATTAATCGGAATTGGTGTTGGACCTGGAGATACTGAATTATTAACTTTAAAAGCTGCTAAAGTATTGAAAACTGTTCCTGTAGTATTTTCACCCAAATCATCAAGAGAAAAAGAAAGCATTGCATTATCCATTGTAAAACCTGTACTTGAAGAGAGAAAAGATTATAAAAGATTAATGCTTGTAGAACCTATTTTTCCAATGATTGAAGATAAAGAGGAGCTGGAAAAAATATGGAGCAGTGCTGCAGAAATGATTGCGCAATATTTGGACAGCGGAAGAAATGTGGCATTCATAACACTTGGAGACCCGTCCATATTCAGCACATATTCCTATGTGCAGAAAAAATTAATCGGCAGATACGAAATTGAAACCGTTCCTGGAATTACTTCATTTACAGCCTGTGCAGCTGCAAAAAACAAGGCTCTTGTTGAGCAGAATGATGTTTTGACAATTGTTCCAAAAATTGACGACAGACTGGAAAATATTTTGGATTACAGTGATTCAGTTGTTCTTATGAAAGCTTCCCGAAATACATCCGATTTGGAATCAACAATTGAATCTAAAAACAGACCTAAAGAAATTTATTCCGTGCAAAACTGCACACGTGAAAATGAAAAAATAATTGAAGGCTTTTCTAACGAAAAACCTTATCTTACTACCACCATCATTCAATTTAAGGATGATTAGTATACTTTTATGTGTTGAGGCTCTATCTCAAACACACACTTTTCATCACCCATTGTATAGCACTGGGTTTCAATTACACTTACCTGCATGTTAAAGAATTCAGAAAATAGACCTTCAAATATTCCGGTATCCAAAAAGCATGCAGGCTTACCAGTTCTTGGAAGCAATTTGCATTCAAAACAGTCATAGGTTGTGATTTTGATTATTTGTCCTATTTTAAAGGTCATTCTTCCAAGGCCTTTCCTTTGCCAGAATTCCGCAATATTTTCCATGAAAATTTCCAAGTCATCATCATATAATTTTTCGAATAATGATTTTCCAATGCTGTTTCCTGTTGACTGCAAAATAGGATCAATGTTCACCCCTTCCTGAATAAGCATTGCCTTTAGTGTATGAAAAAGCAAAGTTGAAAATTCTTCATCATCTTCTATCAGATTCTTAATCAGATAATCGGATTGAGTTTCTTCTATCTCTTTTGGTTCAGATATGTTTACAGAGCCTAAGAATTTTGAGTTGATGTAGAATATCTTTTTACGGTTGTCCTTTGGATGAACCCGGTAAGATATTATTCCATTTTCTCTCAAGCTTTTTAGATGTACAGATACTGTTGATTTTGATTTACCGGTGTTACTAACGATTTCGTCAAATTCCATTTCACTGTCTCTTAGCATTTCCAAAATAGTTAGCTTTACCGGACTTTTAACGACGTTTACTCCAATGTTTTCATTAAAATTTGAGAAAATTTGTATTGGTTTTTGTTCGCTCATAACTATCCCCCAATAGACATAGTATAATTTAAAATTATTGGTTAATAAATGTAACTATAAATTAAAAATTAGAATATTGTTTACAAATTATTAATAATTATTGAACAGTAACTAAAATTAGAAATAAAAAAATACGAACTGTTCGTTTAAAATAGAATAAATAGTTCAGATACTTATTAACTTTAAGCAAAATCCGCACTAAAAAATTTGCCAGAAATCAAATATTAAATAGTCTTTTGGCATTGTTTGAGGTAACCTCAATGACATTATCCTCATTCATGTCCAATTCCAAAGCCAACTTTCGAGTGATATACTTCAGATTTAGCGATGTATTTTCCTCCCCTCTCTTTTCTTCAGGAGTCAGATACGGAGAATCGGTTTCAACAAGCATATGATTAATGTCAATTTGCTTTACCGTTTTTCTGATTTTTTTGTTGTGGGTGTGAGTAATCGGTCCGGCAATTCCTATATAAAATCCCAATTTGACAAATTCCCGCGCCATTTCTGCCGAACCCTGATAGCAGTGAAGGGAACCGGCAACATCATGCTCTTTTAATATGTCAAATGTATCCTGCATCGCCTTTCGGCTATGGACAATTACCGGCAAGTCATGTTTTTCGGCTAAATCAAGCATTTTTTCAAATAATTCAATTTGTCTCTCCCTATTGTCTTTTGTGCGATAATAGTCAAGGCCGATCTCACCTACTGCAACCACATTGCTGTTTTTAAGCTGCAAATCCAGAAGCGAAATGTCATCATCGCCCACATCATCTGCATAAGTATAGAGATATCCCAGAGCGGCGTGAACATTATCATATTTAGCGGACAATTGCAATACTTCCCTATTGCTTGAAGGATCTGTACCGTTCAATATCAGCTGTATATCTTCCTGTGCAGATTCTTTAATTATCTCCTCTGCATTTTCCATTTCACTTTCATAAATATGGCAATGAGTGTCAATCATAAAATCATCAGTTGAAAGGTTATTTATTAGTAGTTGTATAACTATTATATGATTGATTAAATTATATTTTTTGGTGATTGGACATGGATGAGAAGTTTTCAAGAACAGAAATGTTAATTGGAAATGAAGGAATGGATAAACTTAAAGATGCGAAGGTTGCCGTTTTCGGTATTGGTGGCGTAGGCTCATTTGTTTGTGAAGGGCTTGCAAGAAGCGGTATCGGCAATTTCATTCTCATAGACTATGACAAGGTTGATGAAAGCAACATCAACCGGCAGATAATAGCCACAACAAAGACAATCGGCAGATACAAGGCAGAATTAATGGCTGAAAGAATCCTTGAAATCAATCCAGATGCAAATGTCGAAATTTATAAGGAGTTCTATATGGCGGACTGCGAAATCGACATCATAACAGAGGATTTGTCATATGCCGTTGACTGTGTGGATACCATAATGGCAAAGATTGCAATCATCTGCAAATGTGATGAAATTGATGTTCCGGTCATTTCCTCAATGGGAACCGGAAACAAATTGGATCCCACAATGTTTGAAGTGGCTGACATTTACGACACCACAGTATGTCCCCTCGCAAAAATAATGAAAAAGGATTTGAGAAAGAGAAATATTGAAAAGCTGAAGGTGGTCTATTCCACAGAACATGCAATAAACACAAATGACCATCCGATAAATCATGACAGAAAATTCAAGGTGAAAGGCAGCACCTCATTTGTGCCGTCAGTTGCAGGACTGATAATTGCCGGAGAAGTGATAAAGGATATTGCCAAGAACAGGTAATAGCATGCATATAAATGAGGACACATTAAAGGAATTAAGAGATGTGACAAAAAACAGAGCATCTTGGAAAAGAAATATAGATATTGTTGCAGAAAAACTGAGTGAAGAGCATTCAGTACCTGTTAAGGCAAAGGCATTGTGGCTTCTTGGAGAGATGGGTCTGAAGTATCCGGAAGAAATCGAAAGGCATGTTGAAAATATTGCAAGTTATATGAAAGATGAAGATTCCAAACTGAGGGAAAGGTCTGTCAATGCAGTCGGAAGAATCGGCAGAGGCAATGAAAAGCTGATAATACCTAATTTAAAGATACTGATGGAAATGAGACATGACGAGTGCGAAAATGTCCGTCACGCATTCATCTGGGCCTGTGAAAACATAGCTTCAACTGCCCCGGAGCTTTTTTGTGAAAAGCTGGATATATTTTATGAAATGATTGGCGATTCAAGCGAAAAGGTCAGAATAGAAGCTCCTGAAATGTTTAGGGTGATTGGAAAAAGAAAGCCCGAATATGTAAAACCATACCTGACCGAACTGGAATGGGTTTCTAAAAATGATGAAAACCCTATCGTGCGCATCCACAGTGAGGGCGCAGTCAGAATCACTAAAAAAATCAATGAAAAATAAAATTTGGCTTTTTTAAAAAGCAATAATTGACTATGAATTAGAATGAATGTATCATGCCAATGCAAAGCCAATCCCCCAATCGAGATAATTTGAAAATATTAACCTCTTTTATAATATTAATTGATTTACTATAACTTGTCAAATAGTACAGAACTACAAACTGTTCGTATAAAACATATGATAAAGTTGTCATACTTATAGATTTCAAGCACTGAAAACTCTAATACAAGGTTTATTTTTTACGATTATAAAAATTTGCTGACAGATTAAAAACAATGATATAAAATGTTAAAATAGAATCTCCGACTAAAGTTAATATCAAAATCATTAATGTTATAGCCATAATCAAATTTTTTTGAAAGTATTGTCTGATATTGTAATATTGCTCCCACTTCTTAAAATTGTTTTAACTTAGCAAAATTGCTTTTATTTCAAACAAAAACTATATTTACTTACCAATTTAATATAATAATAAGTAATTTATCCTTAATTAATTGAAAGGAGGAGTAGTTATGGATGAAAAATATGCTATCAAATTATTTGATGAATATAAAATCAGAACAAAATGGGATCCTGAAATCGAGGATTACTATTATTCAATAATAGACGTTATTGCAGTACTTACAGAAAGTAAAAACCCTAGTGCTTATTGGAGAAAATTAAAACAAAGATTATCTGAAGAATCTAATGAAAGTGTGACAAATTGTCACAGGTTGAAAATGCCTGCTAAAGATGGTAAAATGCGCGAAACTGATGTGGCAAATACCAAAGAATTATTACGCCTCATTCAGTCAGTCCCTTCACCAAAAGCAGAACCATTCAAACAATGGCTAGCCCAAATGGGTAAAGAAAGACTTGAAGAAATAGCAGACCCTGAAATTGCCATGCAAAGGGCAATCAATACCTATCGCGAAAAGGACTATACCGAAGAATGGATAACCCAAAGAATGAGAAGTATTGAAACCAGAAAGGAACTAACCGCCGAATGGAATAGGGTCGGAGTTAACGAGGGAATCGAATATGCAATATTAACAAATGATATCTCAAAAGCATGGTCTGGAATGTCAACAAAAGAATACAAACAATACAAAGGACTTAGAAAAGAGAGTTTAAGAGACAACATGACAAATCTTGAACTAATATTTAACATGTTGGCAGAAGCATCAACAACCGAAATAAGCAAAGTTGAAAATCCCGATGGTTTTGAAGACAGCCGTGATGTTGCAAAACGTGGGGGAAACATTGCAGGAAATGCAAGGCAAGAACTTGAAGAAGTAACCGGCAAATCAGTCATCAGTAAAAAGAATTCTAAAAATCCTGAATTATTGGATGAATAATTAATTCATCTACTTTTTTTTGTTTTTTAATAAAATACGAATGTTCGTATAAAACATAGGATATTTAGCAATATCATATAAATTGAAAATTCAGGCATGGTCTCAAGATAGCAAAATATTACTTTTCAAATGCTCTCTCTAATTCTAATATATTTCATAAACATATAGCTATTTGAAACTAACTTTCTATAACTTTTGCATATTCATTACATGTGATTTTATACTATTGGAAGTTTCCTCCTCTAACAGTTCCGGATCAATAATGCTGATACATTTAATGCCTATATTAACTTATTTCGCTTTTCAACTGTGTTTCCATTTTACCCATTGTTTTCATCTTTTCAGCTTCATCAAGAATCTCTTTAAGAATCATGCCAAAATACTCACAGTACTTTTTCGGCGAAAGTTCGTAACTAAAGAATGTACCATAGGCATGGTTACAACTTATTGAAAAATTTTTTAATAGCTCGTCATTCATCATACTTTCACCCATATATTTTAGATATTTAAAATCTTGAGAGAGCGCTTGAAAAGTATAAGTATGAAAACTACAAACTGTTCGTATAAAACGCATGATATAATTCGTAACCTTATTAATTTATAGTGTTTGGAACAGATTCCAATCCATCATTAATATTAATTCATTTCTATCAACATTACTACTGTTCAAATATTGTACACTATCATATATATTGAAAATAAATAAAAAAAC
>NZ_CAMJUE010000062.1 GCF_946408925.1 uncultured Methanobrevibacter sp. | reverse complement strand
TTAATAAATGAATTTTTCACCTAAATTTAACAAAGTAAAAGCAATATTTCAATTTAAACAGTATTATACAATCGCATCAAAAAAATATGATAATACCTACAAATTAACCGCCACCAAAGAATTCATCTTATAATTTAAATCAAATTAGAAAATGAATCCTTCAAAACTATTTGATTATCCTTCCGATTGCAAACTGTATATCAGCATACCTCTCCAGATAAAGCAGATATTCTGCCCTGACCTCGCCCGGAATTTCACTTTGAAGCAGTGATGCGGATGAAGTCAAATCAGATTTAGTGGCATCACTGTTTGCCACATAACCCGCCTTCTTATCCCCCACATATACTGCAATCGCATCAGGGTCAAACTCATTGTCCGGTTCCTTAACAAGTCTTAATGACATGCCCAGAGTGATTTGCACATCCCTGTAGTGATTTCTTCCGGTTATTGTGAACAGTTCCTTTTTGACGTATTTTCCCAATTTTTCAAGATTATTTTGGTATTTTCTTTCATATCCAATGTAGAAGTTGATTGAATCTCTCAGGTTAAGATATTTATTTATATCCTCTTCACTTTTCTCACCGGGAAGCGCCTTTATTGCCCTTATGAGAGTGTTGTTTGCCCTATCAAGCATGTTTAATCCATCAGATAATTTTTTTGAATCCTCAAGCAATTGGGCTGCCCAATCATAGAGCATTCTTGCCTTGTTGTCATAAAAAAGAGGCCGTTGTGAGAGTTCCAGTGCCCTGTTGTAGCATCTCTCGGATCCCTCAAATTGATCCATGAATTCAAGGATTATTGCCTTGCGGTTCCAGTTAGCAGCATGACAATCATCCAGATTCAATGCCATGTCAATGTATTTGAGGGCTTCATCGTCCCTGAAATCCATATGCAATTTCCATGCCTTTTTTCCATACTCATCTGCTTTTGAGTCATCACAGGCATTCCAGCCTTCTGATTCATCATCGTTTTCGCCATCGCCATGACCCCAGTTTTCCGCCTCCATGCTCCCGCCGGTGGCATCGTCAACAGGATCACCGATTGTCCAGTCCCATGTCATATAATCACCTTGTATCTTGTGATGATGGAATTTCCTCTTCACCATCATCCGAAGTGTCTCTGCAATTTAAAAAATTTAATGAAGAATTGAAATCACTTAAGTTATTTGAAATTGGCATTCCATTCATCAATTATTTATATGTTCCTATAAGGAAATATTCCTTTTTCTTTAAATTCTAATTCCAGCCATCTTTTAAGGATAGGCTCAGCAACTTCATATACTCCATTATTTAGACGTATCAATCCCTGATTTTGAAGATTATTTAAATAGTTGCTTAATGAACCTGTGGATATTCCAAATTCATTTGCAATGTCTATTCTTCTTAATGGTTTTTCAAGTAAAATAATAATTATTGTCTGTTCTCTAAAGGATAATCTTGCCCATATATTTATTAAATGGGAACTTATGGCTTGGATTTTCTTATCAAAATATAATTTTATTGCTTCATCATCGAGTTGCTCATTGACTGGAAGCAATGATGCAAATATATTGACATATGACGGAATACCCGAGGTGCATCTGTAAAATCTATCAAAGCCATCATCCGTAAATAGGATATAAGGCGTTTTTTCGGACAGATAATTTCTGACCGTTTCCTTTTCAAAGGGATTCATGTTTATTGAAATCATTCTTCCGCCAAATGCCCCATTTTGACTTGCAATTTCAGATATTAATTTGTCCTGTAGGCTCATTGACCCTGAAAATATGTATGCTATGTTTCTTTGATTTTGAATGTAGCCTCTAATTTTCCTCAAAAATGATTCTTTGTAATTGTTTAGTTCTTTAATAATTTGAAATTCATCAATAAATATTAGAATGCCTTTGATTTTGTCCCGGTTTTCATTATATATTTTTTCAGGCAGATTTAATGTAAAATCCATGAGTTTTTCTTCATTTGTTTCTTTTGAAAAAAATGGTATGGGTATTTTATCAATTTGTATGAACTCCCTAATTTTAAAATCATTGGATTTGAAATATTTTTCTATTTGTTTGTCTAATGTGTTTAATCCTTTATTTTTTGATTCAAGGATTAATTCTTTGAAGAAATGTTCCATCAATCCAGTTATGCTCATCTGGTTTTTTTGATAACATTTTGATTTTGAAAAATCCATATATGCCACCAGATATTCATCATCCAGTTCTCTTTTTAGTTTTTTAAGAAAAACAGTTTTACCCACACCTCTTATTCCGGTTAACAATAAATCTGGAGCATGACCCTGGCTAGTTGAATGCAGGATATTTTTGATGTTTATTAACTCGCTTTCCCTGTTGTAAAATTCCTCATCGGTTAAATTTTGGTTATTTCCCCAAGGTAAATCCGTCATTAATTAATCATCCTCGAAAAATGTATTATAAAATATAGTATGTTTCCAATATAATATAAATCTTAGTATGTACTATAAAATGTAGTACATATAACATGTACTAAAAAAATTAATACATGTGAAAAAAAAAACAGAAATACACCCAAATATATTTTTAAGCAATATTACCCGACAATATTTGTTTTTAATTGAATAGTGTAATTTTTATAGTAATTTAGATAGTTTTTGAATATGTGTTTTCAAATTTTTTTAGCAAATTTCAATTTTTACAAATGATGAATCCACTGCTAAAATTTCCAATTATCCCAAATCACTTGAAGAAATGAGAGTTCCATGAAGTTCAAAGGGAATCTTTTGAAGGGAATCATTCAAAACCTTTGATGAATTAGAAATGGGGAGGTAATTTTTTTTCATTTTCTTCCTCTCCAAAATATATTTGCATCGTATCGGGTAATGGCGTGCATTGGTTCCCTTAATGCCTAAATTAATGGGGGACAAGCCCCCATATAATTACTCATGATAGCCCAATGCGATAAATTAAGTTTGCACTTTCATAAACCTCGAACCGACCGGCAAGGGTCGGTTCTTAAATCTGACAAACTAAATTGTGTTCATTAAGAATGATTCTTTTTTTTGCTTGGAACTATACCATGCAACATCAAATATGTTACTTAAATGTTACATATGTTAAAGATAATTTACCCACTATATAAATGTTTTGTTTTTAATTTTAAATTTTAAAACAATAATAATTTGATTAAATTATAATTAAAGACTTAATATAATTTTAATTTTAAAAAATAAGATATTAAAATTATTATTATTAAATTATACTAATATATATTTTTTTATACTTGTTTTAAATTAATTTAAATGAGTTAATATAAAATAGTAAAGTTTATATACTATGTAATTTAACATTAACATAAGTAATTAGTTTTTAACATAATTGCTTGTCTACTTAAATACTTTTGCAAAATGATAAGTAACTTGTGGCGATACAATGAGAACCATGATTAAATATTTAAGGCAAGAGCTCAAACTGAGCCAAAAAGAACTTGGGGATAAAGTTGGTGTTACCCGTCAAACCATTAATGCGCTGGAAAATGGTAGGTATAACCCGTCTTTATTTTTGGCCTATGAAATAACCCAGGTTTTTAATAAACTGATGTTTAAAGGAGATCGGGAGAAATATTTCATTATGGAAGAAATATTTATCTTTGATGATGATTATTATTAGGTGATAAAATGATTTTAGATATATACAAGGATGCACTTGAATATTCAGCAAAAGACTGGACAAAATTGGTGATATTGGGAGTTGTCTGTTTATTCAGCTTCCTGCTGCTGCCCCTATTCTTACTTACAGGATACAATTATAGAGTTATTAACAATGCGGTACATGGAGTAATCAACGGAAGGGATCCGTTGCCGGAATTCAATGATTTGATAGAAATGTTCATTGACGGTGTAAAAGTCGTGATTGTTCAAATAGCTTATCTGCTTATACCATTCATAATATTCTTGATATTTGCAGTCATTGCCGGAAATTTATCAGGCGCTGCATCATCTGCACTAATGCTTATCGGAGCTCTGATTACATTTGTAATTTTCATAGTTGCAGAGCTGATGATTCAGATGGGAATATGTCACATGGCATACAATGACGGAGCATTTTCAAAGGCATTTGCATTCAGTGAAATAAAAGAGGCAATCGATGAAATCGGATGGTTTGAATGCATTGTAACATACGTTGGGCTAATAATCATAACATTGGTCATTTCATTTGTTGTAACTGCAATCATCGGACTGATATTTACAGCATTCGGAATTTCCGGAGCAGTTTTAGGTGCCGACCCAAGCGGAATATTCGTATTGGGCGTATTGATTAACTCAGCCATAACCCTGTTTATTGTCGGACCATACCTGAGCATATTCAATTCAAGGTCCAGTGGATTGCTTTACACAATGCAAATCTAGGTGATTTCTATGGCAAGCATAACTGACTGCGTCGTTGAAGGGCTGAAATATCCCTTCACTAACATTAAAAAAATTTTAGGAATCGGAGTGCTGTTTGCTTTAGTAAGCGCACTGTCAACAGTCATAGGCATCAAATCATTTGATATTTTCAGAATGTCAATACATCTTGTTGAAAACACCAACAGCACAGTATCACAGATACCGTTTTCGCAGTTGCCGGCAGGAAACATTTACCTTGTGGTTGGTTTATCAGTCATTAGTTTTATTGTCGGATTGTTCATATTAGGATATCAATATGATGTTGTAAAATTCTCAATTGACAGGAAGGCAGATCTTCCGGGATTTAATGACATTGCGGGCTTATTGGTCAGAGGAATAAAATACCTCATTGTGACAGTGGCATATTATATCATTCCGGTTATTTTATGGACTGCTGGAATAGCATTTGCAGGTGACTCATCAGTATTTATTATTGTAAGTTTAATTGCAGGGTTGCTCTTTATAATTGCATATTTCCTCATGATTATGGCAGTAAACAACATGGTGGCATATGGCAGCATTAAAAAGGCATTTGACTTTAGAGAAATTACGGACAATATTGCAAATCTAGGATGGGGAAAATATATTGGAATAGTCCTGTTCACAGTCATTGTAATGATGATTATTTCTGTTGCTGTAGGCATCATATTGAGCTTTATAACAGTAGCATTTGCAGCAGTCATCAACAATCAGGCAGTAATCATATCCATTGTTATTGCAATAATTGAAGGATTGTTTATAGATTCATACATGACTGTATTTTTCAGCAGGGTTTGCGGATCAATATATAGAGAATCCATAAAATAGATTGAATGTTTTAACGCATTCCACTTTCATTTTTTTAACTAATTTAGAGGAGGTTTTATCTGTGTCAGACTACGTCATCGAAACAAACAATTTGTCAAAAAAATATTCCAAAAATCTGGTTGTGAATTCAGTAAATATGCATGTGGAAAAAGGTAAGATCTATGGGCTTTTGGGTAAAAACGGAGCAGGAAAAACCACAACAATGTGCATGCTTTTAAATTTGACATATCCGAGCAGCGGAGACATATTCCTTTTCGGAAAAAACGCTAGAAGATACTCAAATGTATACTCAAATATAGGATCAATCATTGAAACTCCAGGGTTTTATGAAAATCTCACAGCATATGAGAACTTAAAGGTAATTGCCAAAATAAGGGGCGATTATGACCCATTTCGTATCAATTCTGTTCTTAAGATGGTAAATTTGGATACTGAAAAGTCAAAAGAATTCAGGGATTTTTCATTGGGCATGAAACAGCGTCTGGGAATCGCAGCCGCAATTATGCATAGTCCGGAATTGCTTATTTTGGATGAGCCCATAAATGGTCTGGACCCATTCGGAATAAAGGAAATCAGGCAGCTGCTTAAAAGACTGTCACATGAGTTCGGAATAACAATCCTAATTTCATCCCATATCTTAAGTGAAATAGAAAACATTGCCGACGTCATCGGATTTATGGACGGGGGAGTTTTGATTGAAGAGATTACACGTGAAGAGCTCTCTGAAAGGCTGGACAAGCATGTCGAATTCGAAGTATCAGACGCTGCTATGGCGGTTAAAATTTTTAAAGCACTGGAACTTAAGGAAAATGAGGATTTCACAGTCAGTGAAAATACAATCTGCCTGTATACACATTTGAATCTGAGGGATAAATTCAATGAGTTATTTGTTAAGGCAGGCATTGACGTTAGAAAAGTGAATCTGTGTGAAGAGAATCTGGAAGAGTTCTTTACCAGATTTGTATCTAATAATTGAGGTGATTTGATGTTTACTTTTATTGAAATGGAATTTTTAAAACTCAAAAGATCAAAAATATTTCTGTTAAGCTTGCTTGGAGCTGTTCTTCCTCCGCTGCTGATGTTTATTGCGGTCACCTCCTTTGACGAGGGACAGACATTTGAGGCATTATTCACCAACGTGAACATGTACATGTCAGCAATGTTTGCGGTTTTGATTTTTGCAATAATCATTTCCTATCTGTTTGGAAGAGAGTACAATGAGCATACCTTAAAGACAATGCTGACAATTCCGGTATCAAGGGAAAAGTTCCTGGCAAGCAAATATATAATGTTTTTAGTATGGATTGTGATTTTAACAGTTGTCACCAGCATATCAACACTTGCATTTGGTTTTGCGGCAGGTCTTGACGGATTCAGTTTAAAGATATTTGCAGATGGCTTTGCACAGCTATTATATGCCAATGTGCTTTTGTTCTTGTCATTCTCTCCGTTCGTGTTTGTATCACTGTTCATTACAAACATGGTTCCGGCAATGATCGGCGGTGCAGGATTGGCATTGGTGAATCTTATGGTCTATGGTCAAAACTGGGCACCGTTTGTTCCGTGGGTATGTCCATATCTGATTGCATCCGGTGAGATAGCAGAGTATAGCACAAGCATCACAGTTTCATATGGGGTTATTCTGACAACTTTTGTAATCGGACTGGTCATTTCATATATCTATTTCACAAAAACGGATGTTTCAATTTAAAATTATTTTTCAGACGCTCTGTGATTTGATTTAAATAGAATCATGTTAATATTAAGTAATGGTGATATCATGAATGATTTTGAAAACCAAAAATTCTGCCAGTCCTGTGCAATGCCTTTGGCTGATGATAAGCTCTTTGGAACCAATGCAGACGGAACAAAAAACGAAAATTACTGCATATACTGTTTTAAAGATGGTGAATTCACTTCAGACATGTCAATGGATGAGATGATGAATTTCTGCATTGAAAAGATGGTTGAAGTTCATCCTGAAATTGATAAGGCACAGGCCAGCGCAATGATGAATGAAGTGTTTCCTAAATTAAAAAGATGGGCAAATGATTAATTGACGGGCTCATTTTTCTTTTTTTTTCTTTTTTGAGGATGTGACACGAAGTCACAATTTTTTCTAATTTTAATTGACTTATTTTCCTTTAATTTTATATACTATGAAGTACAATCTTTTATTATAGATATTAATATTTATGGTTGTTTTATTCATGGTTTTGAAAGATGATAATATTAATCAGACTATGTTGGTCCCTATGGACTTGCGAAATTTGATTCCTGGAGATCATCCGTGCTATTTTATTAAAAATGTGGTTGATTTAGTTGATTGTTTGAAAGCGAACCAGGAATTTCGTGGAAAGCCTGGTGAATTTGCTTATCCGCGCGAATTATTGCTCAGACTCATTTTAATGAGTGTTTTTGATGGGGATTGTCTTCAAGGTAAATTGAGAGAAAAACACGCACGAATATGTTTAAAATGAATGTTTTGAAGAAAAAGATGCACAAATAATTTTATACAAAAAAAGCTGGATTAAAAAGGGGACTTTTTAATCCTCAAAAATCCTATCATAATCAACATCCATGCCAATCATCTTATACATGGCATACAGTTTGTCCTTTCCGGTTAAAATATTAGGATCCGCAACCCGTTTGCGGGCAAGTTCTATCTCTTCATGAGTGGGTCGCCCTTTACAATGATATTCTGCAGTGTTTAAATTAATGCTCATAGCAACATACTCCTTTTTCATTAACTGTATATCATTTATGTTCTTCTTATTTATATATTTTAATAATTCGGTTCCATATCTAATATCGTGCATTTTACCGATTATTTTATCATCACTATATCTAGAACTACAATAATCAAGACAGGCATCTGAAATGCTATCAGACATGATATTTGTTTCATAGAACAAAGTTTGATGCACTCCTTTTGCCTTTAAAATCCAAAATGAATTGAAACCCGCCACTAATTCATAATCTTCAAAAGCTCGGATGAAAATTCCGAAATTTTTACTGGAAGGAGGAGAAAGCAAATCCTTGGGATGATTATGTATAGATGCCACATGATAAATAAGTGCAGCATGTTAAAAACAATACCAAAAAAAGAAAAAGAAAAATAAGGAATTGAATTCTTATTTTTTAATGGTTAACTTCTTAGTTACAACCGCTTTTCCATAGGTCACCGTGTATTTAACCTTCTTGCTCACTTTCAATTTCTTGAGCATGGACTTTTTAACCTTCCAAGTTGCAACACCCTTCTTATTGGTTTTAACCTTGTAGGTTTTCTTGTTGAACTTGATTTTCAAGGTCTTTTTAGATAAGAACTTGCCGTTGACCTTGTTCAAGGTGATTTTGACTTTAGTGACCTTAGCGGACTTTTCAACCTTCCAAGTTACAACACCCTTCTTGTTGGTTTTAGACTATTTACCATTCAAAATATCCTCTTTAGATAATCCTGTGAATTTAACAACCTTTTCAATAGGAAAACCTTCAGCAAGCAAATTTCTAGCAACATCCAGCCTACCTTCAAGTCTACCTTTCTTTAGCCAATATCTGTAAGTGGGATCTAACATCAAGTATTTTTCCTTGAAATATAATCTGTATGCATCTTCATTATCCACATTCACACCCCTTCAAGCAAATTCTGTATACAACAAGCATTTTTTTGACGGATATTCCTCCAGGAACTTTCAATTACCATCAAACTTTTAAAAATAATAAAATAGTCAAAAAATGACTATTTACCTTTCAAAATATCTTCTTTAGATAATCCTGTGAATTTAACAACCTTTTCAATAGGAAAACCTTCAGCAAGCAAATTTCTAGCAACATCAAGTTTACCTTTCTTTAGCAGATATCTGTCTGTTGGATTTAACATCATGTAAGTTTCCTCCTGATATTTATCATTTTCATCTTCATCAAGCATGTTAACGCTCAGCACATTGAGCAAATATACAATGGCCTTTTTATCATTGATATCCATTCCGGAACTTTCTGTGATTCTTTCAATTAGTTTACGTGCCTTTAGAAGGATTTCGAGTTGGGATTCCTCATAGTCAGTGTAGACTATCACCTGCAATGATGCAATGTCCATGTCGGTGATTTCCTCATTGTTTTTAAGTTTGTCTTCAATGCTTTTAAATATTTCCCTTGCCTTATAGTCCTTAAGGGAGATTACATGCATGGTATATGTGCATTCGCCATTGATGATAAATTATTTTTAGTGTAAGGTGCTTTTTCAATGCATAGAATGAATAATTCCACATCATTGTTTTTGAAAATCCTCATTAATGACACATATTGGAAGAATCGCTTTATATCCTCATCTGTCGGGAGTTTTGATTGGCATTCGAGTATGAGAGTTATGACATTATCCTTCTTCTGCGCTCCCCCTGCAAAGTCTATGCGTGAAATTCAGGACCTATTGTGGTGAACTCTGACATCATAACTGACAAAAGCCTGTATTGTATGCCTATGAATTTGAGCAGTCCGTTTGCACGTTCCTGCAGCACACTCTTGAAATTATAGTCATAGTAATGAGGATACACCATTTCTGAAATTTCATTTTTGAACTTCATACTAAGCAATATATTCTAAATCATATTTAAAATTATTCTTTTTACTAATTAAAAGCAATTATTAGGTTATATTGTAATTAAGCAAGTTTAAAGCAATATTGTTATGACCTTGTAAAAATTATGTCAATTACAAACTTGCACCAAAAACGAATATAATATGAATAGATACTAATTATAATGTAAAACCATCAAATAACCAAGAAAAAACAATAGGAGTGGAAATATACTAATTATTAATAATTAGAATTTAAAATAAGATTTGAATGAATCATTC
>NZ_CAMJUE010000061.1 GCF_946408925.1 uncultured Methanobrevibacter sp. | reverse complement strand
CTGATGCAGTGTTGCCTGTGAAATTAGAATCAGCCACATTAACAGTTATTTCAGAGCAAATGGCTCCACCAAAGTCTGCGGAATTGTCTTCAAACTTACAGCTGGTCACATTACCTGCACGTTTAAAGCAAACTGCACCGCCGTCACTTTTTGCAGTGTTGGCTGTGAAATTACAATTTGCCACATTACCTGAATCCATTACGACAGCACCACCCAACTTAGATGCAGTGTTACCGGTGAAATTACAATTTGCCACATTACCTGAACTCATTACGACAGCACCACCAGAATCAGAAGCAGTGTTGTTAATGAAATTACAATCGGCCACATCACCTATCTCAATATTGACAGCAGCACCAGAAGCAGAAGCAGTATTGTTAATGAAATTACAGTTTATTATATTGATAAATTCCATATCCAAGTAAATTGCACCACCATAATCTGCAGTGTTGGCTGTGAAATTACAATCCATGATTTCACCAGATTTGGAGATGAAAACTGCCCCGCCAATTTCAGCATGATTGTCCCTGAATGAAACGCCCTTAATGATTCCATTGACAGTAGCTATTGCACCACCAAATTTTGCGAAGTTTCCAATGAATTCACCATTGAATATTACATTTTCAAAGTTTCCAAAGAAATTGACTCCTCCGCCAGTATAGGAAGTGTCGTTTATGAAATTGCTGTTGAATGTGATGTTTGAAGGATCTTCACGATAGTTTACAGCTCCACCGTTCAGGGAGGCAGTGTTGTTTATAAAGTCACAGGTGAATACACAGTTGGTGGAAACGTTCTTGAATGTTATTGCCCCACCGTTTCCAACTGTCGAATCAAGCTGGCCCAAAGCGCTGTTGTTAACAAAAATTCCTGTGAAGTTATTTCCATCAGTAGTGTTGTAGAAAAACATTGCCCCGCCGCATGATTTGGCAGTGTTGTTTATAAATTCGCCTTCAATCTTATTGCCGTTTGCCTTATTGTAGAAAAACATTGCTCCACCATAGCTTGCATTATTACCCTTGAAAACACAGTCAAAGTTATTGTTTTCGGCTAAATTATTGAAAAATATTGCTCCACCGCTTTGTCCTGCATGATTATTATAGAATTGGGCTGAGAAATTGTTATTGGTTGATTTTTCACCAACATATATTGCACCCCCAGTTCTAGTTGCCTTGTTGGCTGTGAAAATAGAATTTATAACATTTCCTGCCTCATCAAAGCAAATTGCTCCACCAGAACCTATCTCACCATTCGCTTCATTGCCGATGAAATTAGAGTTTGAAACTGTACCATCATTATAGAAGTAAACCGCACCACCAGTAACTCCAGCCTCATTATCATAGAAGTTACAATAGCTTAGAGTACCATTATCATAGAAGTGAACCGCTCCACCATCAGTGGATACATGGTTATTGGTGAAATTGGAATATGATACATTGCCTCCCTCATATAAGAGGACTGCTCCGCCCCCAACACCGTCGCCGGTTGCTTTGTTGCCGATGAAATTGGAGAATGCCACATTACCTGGGGAGCCTAAGTAGACCGCACCACCTTCCAATGTTGCAGTGTTGTCAGTGAAATTACATTTTGTCACAGTAGCTTCACCATTGATTCTGACAGCTCCACCAATGTGTGCAGTGTTGCCGGTGAAACTGGAATCACTCACAGTACCGTAAATCATCATTAAAGCGCCAGCAAATTCAATAGCAGTGTTATTAATAAAAACACAATCCCTCACTTCACCAGTGCCAAAAATGTAAACCGCACCACCATAGTCTGCAGTGTTGTTGATGAAACGGGAGCCGGAAATATCCGCATTTCCATATGCAAGTATTGCTCCACCGTTGCCTTCAGTGTATCCGTTTATGAATGTGATATTGTTCAAGACAACATTGATTCCGCTTTCAATATTGAAAATTCTTGACTTGCCCTGGGCGTCTATTGCAAATCCGTTACCGTTGATTGTCAAGTTCTTAGTTATGCTTATTCCTTCAGTTATATTGTCTGTACCTATGGTATAGGTGTAATTGCGTTCCAGATTGATTGTGCTTTTGTCTGAAGCGTTATCAATCAGTTTTTGAAGCTCGTCAAATTCCCCTGATGATGACAACTCATCACCGTCGGATGATTTTAAGCTGACATCAGTTGAATCATCACTTTCACCCAATGTCGCTTTTTCCTCATTTGTCTGCAGATTATCCTCACTGATCTTATCGTTTGAGGCCAATTCGATTTGATCTGTATCATCACTTGATATCATATCATCCATTTCGCCTGCACACACACTAGCCAGGCTGAATAGAAAAATAACAAGTATCAGCATGATTATTGATTTGTTAACCTTCATATAAACTCCTCGTATGAAAAAATATTATTCTTTTGCCATATTCAATTTTAAAGAAAAATAATAATCATTCAAAAAAATTGAATATACATACAATATGAACTCTATCATTCAAAGAATATATATTATATGCAGTTAATCTTGAAAAACCAGCAAATCAGATTTTTCAAAAAAAATAAGTTTTAAAATAAAAAAAGTGGAGATGCATGCTGCATCTACTTGATTCTGATTTTAACCTTTTTAGTCACTTTATTATAGTACTTGTTGCCGTTGAAGGATACCTTAGCCTTGTATGTACCTTTCTTGGTCAATTTTTTGATTTTAAAGGTGGCTTTACCCTTGCTGTTGGTTTTGGCCTTGAAGGTTTTCTTGCCGATTTTAATAGTGACCTTTGCCTTCTTGATTGCCTTTCCAACATTGTTTTTAAGAACAATACTGTACTTTTTGACCTTAACGGACCTTTTAAAGGTTTTCTTTTTGGCAGTCAATTTAGGAGTTGCCTTTTTAACAGTGACCTTGATGTCTTTGGTGGACTTGTCATAGACGGCATCGCCGTTGAATAATACCTTGGCAGTGTATTTTTTAGGGGCAAGCCCTTTAGTGGAAACCTTAATCTGACCGTTCTTGTCGGTAGTGTAGGTTTTAACACCGTTCAAGTTAACAGTTACCTTAACACCACTTAAAGCCTTGCCGGTACTGTCCTTTAATGTAATGACTAAATACTTGTTGACATTGTATGTGGCGGTTATTGCAGATCCGGTTATTACTGTTTTGAGTTTATTTACAGTTACAGTTCCATTCCTGATGCTTACATTATACTTTCCGTCAAATGATGCGCTGACCTTGTAAGTGCCGAAATCATCAAATGTGTGCATTGCCC
Source organism: uncultured Methanobrevibacter sp. (assembly GCF_946408925.1). Classification (GTDB taxonomy): domain Archaea; phylum Methanobacteriota; class Methanobacteria; order Methanobacteriales; family Methanobacteriaceae; genus Methanocatella. The sequence goes on along the minus strand of NZ_CAMJUE010000061.1, from coordinate 7,786 downwards.
ACCAGGTTCCGTTGCCTGCATAATCTGCGTAGATGAATTTACCGTCGACCCTGAAGACAACTTCGCCAGGCATGAGCTCGCTTAGAATTTCGGATTCGGCAGTGATGTTGACTGTCTTGCTGGTGGTTGTGATATCAGTCACGTTTAAGCTTAACTGCCTGTTTGTAAACAGTATTTTTGCAGAGGCATAGTATGAATCCTCATCGTGGCTTACGATTATATTATAATCGCCGACATTCTCAAGGACTATTTTGCCCTCAGCGTCTGTGACTTTAGTCACATTGACTTCTACACCATCGACAACACCCCTAACAGTAACATTCTGGCCGGCTTGTGTATATAGCATGACAGGCACAATAGTGGAATCACCGGTGTTCTCAATGCCGCTTGCTCCCCAGTAGGTAACGTTTGTGACATTGACATCCCCTTTCAGTCTGGACAATATTGCATTAAAAAGGTTATTGTTACCATGGAAAGCAATTTCAATATTAGTTCCATTGACTGTTAAAGTAAATGGGGCTATAGAATCCATATTTGCCTTATTGTTCAGGAATGTGGAGTGGGAAATGGACCTGACGTGTTTGGATTCCTTGAGATTCCAGAAGTAAATTGCAGGACCCCTAGAAGCTTCATTTCCTATGAAATCACAATTTACCACAGTGGCATTGCCGTTGATGTAAACAGCACCACCATCACCACTGTATCTCCCATTACTTGCAATGTTGTTGGTGAAATTGGAATTTTCAACATTACCTGAGCCCATATAGAGAGCGCCACCCTCTACTGATGCAGTGTTGCCTGTGAAATTAGAATCAGCCACATTAACAGTTATTTCAGAACAAACAGCTCCACCAAAGTCTGCCAAATTGTCTTCAAACTTACAGCTGGCCACATTACCTGCAATCTTAAAGCAAACTGCACCTCCGTCTGCGGTTGCATTGTTGGAAGTGAAATTACAATTTATAACCTCACCTGATCCGGCGAAATAAACTGCTCCACCTTTTTCAGCAGCATGATTGTTCTTAAATGAAACATCTTTAATGATTCCATCAACAGCGGCGATTGCACCACCATATTCTGCTGAGTTGCCCTTGAATTCACCGTTGAATATTACGTTTTCAAATGTTTTAAAGAAATTGACTCCTCCGCCTCTAGGGGAAGTGTTGTTTATGAAATTACCGTTGAATGTGATGTTTGAAGGACTTTCACGATAGTTTACAGCACCACCGTTCAAGACAGCAGTGTTGTTTATAAAGTCACAGGTGAAAATGCTGTTGGTGGAAACGTTCTTAAATGTTATTGCACCACCGTTTCCGTTTTCTGAATCAACCTGACCTAAAGCACTGTTGTTGATGAAACTGCCTGAGAAGTTGTTCTTATCGGTTGTATTGTAGAAAAACATTGCACCTCCGCATGATTTGGCAGTATTGTTTATAAAGTCGCCTCCAATCTTATTGCCGTTTGCCTTTTTGTAGAAAAACATTGCTCCACCATAAGCTGCATAATTGTCCTTGAAAATGCAATCGAAAGTGTTGTTTTCGACTGAATTACTGAAGAATATTGCTCCTCCGCTTTGTCCTGCGCTATTGCCATAGAAATCAGCGACAAACTTGTTATCGACTGAATTATCCTTGAAAAATATTGCTCCACCAGTTCTAGTTGCCTTGTTGGCTGTGAAGATAGAATTTGTAACATTTCCTGCGCCATTAAAGTAAATTGCTCCACCAGAACTTTTCTCACCATTCGCTTCATTGCTGGTGAAATTACAATTTGTCACATTACCTGAATCCATACTGACAGCACCACCAGAAGAAGAAGCAGTGTTACCGGCAAAATAACAATCGGCCACATTACCTGAATCCATTAAGACAGCACCACCAGAAGAAGAAGCAGTGTTACCGGTGAAATTACAATCGGCCACATTACCGTTGTGCATATTGACAGCACCTCCAGAAGAAGAAGCATTGTTGTTAATGAAATTACAGTTCATTATATTGGCAGAATCCTCATCGAAGTAAACAGCACCACCATATTCTGCAGTGTTGGCTGTGAAATTACAGTTTTCCGCAGCACCATTATAGTCAAAGTAAACAGCACCACCATATCCTGCAGTGTTGGCTGTGAAAATAGAATCTGTCACATTTCCGGAATATATTCTCATGGCACCGCCCACCCTAGCAGTGTTATTGGTGAAAATACAATTTGTCACTTCACCATTATCAGCGAAGTAAACTGCACCACCCTCTTCAGAAGCAGTGTTGTTGATAAAATTACAATTTGCCACATTACCTGAACCTAAGTTGACAGCACCACCATGAGAAGCAGAATTATCCTCAAAATTACAATTTGCCACATTACCGATACTCCAGAAGCAAACTGCACCACCATCTTCAGAAGCAGTGTTGTTGATAAAATTACAATATGTCACATTACCAGTAGCATTTTCATTAAAGAAAACGGCACCACCATCTATAGAAACACTGTTGTTAGTAAAATTACAATTTATCACTTCACCATTACCAACAAAGTAAACTGCACCACCCAATTCAGAAGCAGTGTTGTTGATAAAATTACAGTTTTTCACAGTGCCTTGATTCTTAAAGAAAACTGCACCGCCCCAAGAGTAATTTGCCCTGTTGTTGGTAAAATTACAATTTTCAACAGTGCCGGAACAATTGAAGTAGACTGCACCGCCATCCTCATTTGCGGTGTTGTTTATGAAATTACAATTTTCAACAATACCAGTTCTATTGAAGTAAACTGCGCCTCCGTTTTGTGTGTATCCGTTTGTGAAGCAAATGTTTTTAAGTGTAACATTGTCTGCAGTTATATAAAATATTTTTGACAGTTTTCTTGCATCTAATGTTGCATTATTTGTTCCAATTAATGTTAAACTTTTTGTAATTATGATTGGTATTCCAAAACCATAATATGATCCATCTATAACGATTGTATCCCCACTATCGGCCTCGTCTATTAAATTTTGAACATGTGTGAAATTATTACTCTGCATAACATCATTAACATCCAAAATATTATTAGACAAAGTAACATTTCCAGTCACTGAATGAATTGCCCCTTCACATATATAATTATTCCTAAAGTCACAGCCGGAAATGTTGCCTTTACTGATAAAAATTGCATTACCATTTTTTGCAGTGTTGTTTGTGAAATTACAATTTGACACGGCACCATTTTTATAGATGTAAACTGCACCACCATCATTAGAAGCGGTATTATTCACAAAATTACAATTATCCACATTACCTGAACCCAGGTTGACAGCACCATGATCTCCCATGTTGCTTGTGAAATTAGAATTTGACACACTACCGGAGCTCATCCTGACAGCACTGCCATAACCTGTTGCATTGTTGGCTGAAAAATTACAATTTTCAACAGTGCCGGAAGTATCGAAGTAAACTGCACCACCATCATATCCTGTGTTGGCTGTGAAAATGCTATCAGTCAGATTTCCTGAAATCATGGCCATGGCACCTCCATTGCCATCAGCAGTGTTGTTGGTGAAAATACAATTTGTCACATTACCACGATGCAAATTGACAGCACCAGCACCATATTCGGCAGCGTTGTCTGTGAAATTACAATCACGCAGATTACCTGACCCCATAGTGAGAGCCCCTGCCCACATAGATGCAGTGTTGCCGGTGAAACTACAATTTGTCACATTACCTGACAACATGCTGACAGCACCACCGGAAAAAGAAGCGGCATTGTTAATGAAATTACAGTTTTCAATGGCACCCTTTTGTTCAACTAAAAATGCACCACCATAACGAGCAGAGTTATCAGTAAAATTACAATTTGTCACGGTACCTTGATCCAAGAAGTAAATTGCACCACCATCTCCAGTTGCAGTGTTGTCAGTAAAATTACAATTTGTCAAACTAGCCTTTGCAAATAAACTACTGAAATAAATAGCTCCTCCCTCAGATGCAGTGTTGTTGATGAAACGGGAGCCTGTAATATCCGCATTTCCATATGCAAATATTGCTCCACCATTGCCCTCAGTGTATCCGTTTATGAATGTGATATTGTTTAAAACCACACTGATGCCGCTTTCAATACTGAAAATTCTTGACTTGTTCTGCGCGTTTATTGCAAATCCGTTACCGTTGATTGTTAAGTTCTTACCTATACTTATTCCTTCAGTTATAGTATCTGTACCTATGGTATAGGTGTAATTGCGTTCCAGATTGATTGTACTTTTGTCTAAAGCATTATTAATCAATTCCTGAAGCTGGTCGAATTCCCCTGAGGATGAGAGTTCATCCATATCGGATTCCTTCAATCCAGCCCCATCATCTGTTTGCTCAAGCGCTGCGTCGGCTTCACTTGAGCGGATATTATCCCCAATTGTTGAGGATACTGTGATTTGACTTGCATCTTCACTTGCCATTGTATCATCTATTTCAGCAGCATATGCATTTGCAAGACTCAATAGAAAAATGACAAGCATCAGCAAGATTATTGTTTTTTTAGCCTTCATATAAAATCCCCATTATGAAAAAACATGATTTACATGCCTGATAGTTATAATGTTCAATTCTAAAGAAAAAAGAATAAAGCTTTTTTAAAAAAAATTGAATATACAATATGATGTTTATTGGCAAAAGAATATATATGTATATTATTATAGTGGCGAAAATTCGGTGAAACTTTCAAATCAGATTTTTTTAAGTCAGTTTACAAACCCAATGTAATATTGATTTAAATTCGCCTAAATATTGATTTAAGAGTGTAACATGTCATTTTCAATATTATTAAAATATTGATTTGGACTTAAATGAATTGAAACTCATATGATAGTTAAATTTATATTTAAGGAAAATAATATACTAATTTATGGCAGGAAAATTTTTTCCCAAAATATTGGGAACACAATCAACTAAAAAAAAGATGAAAAAATGTGTGAAACCTACCTAGACAAGTTCAAGCGGGAAATGGAACCTGCTAAAAAAATCTATACTGAAGAAATCAAAAAATTAGCCGGAAATTATGAATTTTTAGGCGAAATGAAGATACTGGAAGAACCTGACATTGACACCCACGACTGTGTCTATGTTTTCAAGAATCTGAACGGAACCAGCGAAGAAGTACTTGATGAAACCCTTAATGAAATGTACATTCATATGAACGCATTCTCAAAAGCCAATGGCATTAATGAATTTTGCAGAAATGCAATTATCTCATTGGATGGCGATTTTGATGAATATTACTAGTTCACCCCAATTTCATTTATATCTCCTAACATTGCATTTTTTTAAGGATTAAGAACATGTTACTTCCAAAAAAGTGTAATGAAAGATGTGTTGATGCAATCATAATTAACAGAGCATATTACAGTTCCTATCTTTACTGCCAATTATGGCTTGAAAAGGTTCATGGATTCAAGGTCAAACATCCATGGGAATTTAAAAATGGTGAAAAACGCATTGGCGAGCACAAGCAGGTCAAAAAAGCCCTGCATGATTTTGGTGAAGAATAAATTGAAACTTCATTAAGAAAATTGGCAAAATTAAGAAATAAAGCTAATTACCATCCAAATAGAAAATTAACATCCAAAAATCTTAATCAGGCCATAAATCACATGGAAAAGATCTTCAACAAACTCAAATTCGACTGAACTATTTTTTTTAAATCCCTAAAATTTTACATCCCACTGCAACATTGCCACCATATCAAAATATTTTGAGGTATTTTCAATAGTAAAAGACACTTAATTGTCCAAGAGAAAATCTGGTGAAAAATACCCTCCAATAAGCAATTTCCACACAAATCATGATTGATTGCACATATTCAAATCATCCACATTCAAAAATTAGAAATAATCTTTAAAAAAATTAAATAATACTATATAATATAGTGAACAAACCTTTAATTGATAAATTATTAGGAGAGATACTCATTAAATCAAAACCTATATTGTTCGTTCTGCTCATGCTTTTTCTAATCACAATAAGCTGTGCAAGTGCGGCAGACAATGAAACAATTGAAACAGCAAACAATGACATGACCGCTCAGGAAGTGTTAAGTGATGATAATGGGGAAACTTTAGATTTTACACATCTAAACGCCACAATTTCTAAAGCCGGTGAAAATCAAATAACCCTAAAAAACAATTACCGATACGATTCCGGCAATGACACAATGCTCAGTGAAGGGATTGTGATTGATAAAGATAATTTAATAATCAATGGAGACAATCACATAATAGACGCATCCAACATGGCAGGAATATTCAATATCACCGCCAACAATGTCACATTAAAAAACATTAACTTCATCAATGCACATGCCGGTTTGGGCGCAGCCGTATTCAGCGATGTGGAAAACGGGAAACTCATTATAGACAACTGTAATTTTACAAACAATAAGGGCAATAGAGGAGGAGCAATAGAAATCAATAAAAGCTCAACTCTGATTGTGAAAAACTCCGGATTCAGTGGCAATAACGGATTTGACGCAGGGGCGATTTATGCTTATGACATAATTGTTGAAAACTCCAGATTCGCAAAAAATGAAGCTGATCAATACGGAGGAGCACTTCACTCAGATTATGCACTCATCAGTGACTGTGAATTTACAGCAAATTATGCACGCCAGCATGGAGGAGCAGTTCATGCCAGATACAGTGCCACTGTTGAAAATTCCAATTTTACAGATAACTTCGCAGACAGTCATGGTGGTGCAGTCTATTTTGATGGTAACGGCAGTGTGAAAAGTTCAGAATTTATAAACAATACCGCTAAAGGATATGGTGGATCAGTGTATATCAAAAATAATGGAGATGTAAGTGACTGTGAATTTAAAAACAATACAGCCGGAGGAATTGGTGGAGCAGTCCACATCAACGCCAAATCAGTTAAAAATTCCAATTTTACAGGAAACATTGCAGCTACCGGCGGAAGTGGAGTCTTTTTCAGTGATGAAGGATTAATTGAAAACTGTCGTTTTACAGACAATACCTGCGACAATAATGGAGGTACAGTCAAATTCGGCAGTAACGGAACTGTAATTAATTCCATTTTCAGCAATAATCGTGCGGCATGTGGAGGTGCAATTCATTTAGAAACCGGCACCAGCATTATTGAAAATTCAAGTTTTACAAACAATACTGCAACAGGAGATGGAGGAAACGCAATATTCTCAAAAAAGAATGCCATTGTGAATTGGTGTAATTTCACAGGCAACAATTATGGCCAGAAAGGCGGTGCAATCTATATGGATGACACCGGAATTGTAAAAAACAGCATCTTTACAAACAACAGCGCACGTGAACTTGGAGGCGCCATCTGCATGATGCAATCAGGAAGTGTTGAAAACAGTATTTTTGTCAATAACAGTGTAAATGATATTGCAAGCTTGATTGCAGGAGGAGCAATATTTATTATGGAAAACGGAACGGTTTCAAACTCAGCATTCATAAAAAACAGTGCAAATATGGGCGGAGCAATATTCTTTATAGAGGACGGCACAGTCAGATACTGTAATTTTACAGAAAATGAAGCTGAAGACGGTGGAGCTGTATACTTTAATGGCAAATCCACACTTATTTATTCAAATTTCACCAGAAACACTGCAGAGAATGGTGGAGGAGCATTTTTCCATGATGGGGGATCAATAAGCAATTCAATATTCAGCTTGAATAATGCAGATTTAGGAGGAGCAGCTTATTTCCACAATACAGGAACAGTGGATAAATCCGAATTCACAAAAAACACTGCAGACAATGACGGAGGAGCACTCTACATTAAAGTTTCCG
>NZ_CAMJUE010000060.1 GCF_946408925.1 uncultured Methanobrevibacter sp. | reverse complement strand
GATTGTTAGTAAACCTCAAATTAGAAGTCCCATCATTAAAATCTAAAACACCACTCTGATATCCAGATGAAGGAAGAGTAGCAACAAAAGAATTATCATCCACAACAGCATCCATACAATCAACTAATTTAACTAGTTTACTGCCCAATCTGTTACTTATAACATTAACACGATTTGATTTGATGATTAAATCGTCAGCAGCAGTAGCATAAATTCCTTTATCTGTAGAAGTTATTGTGTTGTTTTCTACTGTGAGGTTTCCAGCAAGGTCAGTGATTCCTGTTGATTCAAGGTTTGTGAAAGTCCAATCACCAGTAATATCAGTACCTACATTAGATCCTGCAGAGTTAATAACATTATCTTTAACAAGCCTATTTACAATAGTAACAGGAACTGATTTCTCAGCATAATAATCATAATAACTACAATATCCTGCAGCAACACCAATAGTATAATTACCAGTTAAATCAATATCATTACCAATGACAGTTTCATTGAAAGAAGAAATACTAGCACCAACAGCAAAGTAACCGATAGCACTAATATTGTTGTTTGAGTAAACACCAATAAGTCCACCATTAGTCATACCAGAATAAATACCATAAGCCGCTTTATCAGAATTAGCAATAATCTCATTATTATCAACTAAAGTAATAGAACTACCTTCCAAATTAACACCACAAGCATAATTAGGAGAAGTAGCTTTTATAGAGTTGTTAATAATTTTTGAATCACTACCTAAAGCACAAATACCATAAGAATAATTATCATTACTACAGAAAATATCATTACCATCTAATGTAACATTGTTACCTGCAAATGCAATTGCAATAGAAGTAGGATATTCACCATCCGGAATACCAGACACATCAACAAGATTGTTAGTAAACCTCAAATTAGAAGTCCCATCATTAAAATCTAAAACACCACTTTGATATCCAGATGAAGGAAGATTAACAACAAAAGAATTATCATCCACAACAGCATCCATACAATCAACAAATCTAACTGCCTTATTACCTGATTTATTACCAGTTACAGTCACCCTATTTGATTGGAAAGTTAAATTATCAACAGCATTTGCAAAAATTGCACATGCGGCATTATCATCAACCATACCATTAAAGACAATGATATTATTTGCAATTTTTACATTATTTGAATCAACTATATAAATAGCATTAGATGCATCGTCAGTATTGATAGTGAATGAATTTACTTCAACTTGATTTGCATTAATTATTAATGAAATATTATTCAAAATCGCATCTTTACTTGTTAATTTGATTGATTTATTAATAGTAATCTGATGTACATTAGTAATATTTGAAAATTCGCCTTCAAAAACAAGTTCATCAGATGTTATATCAGATTTTAATGTTCCATCATTTTCAAAATAATTGAAAAAAGTATCATTTGTAACTGTGGCACTTGCACTGACAACATGTGAAACATCATCAGTTTCAAGAACCTCCTTATCTTCCATATTAAGTGTATCAGTCTCTTCTTCAACACTTAAAACATCTTCATCGATTGTTATTTCATCATCAACTGCGTTTAAGATAGCATCCTCATCAGCAGCAAAAGTTGCACTTACAGAGAACATGACTACACAGATTAAGAGTAATGAAATAATTAAACTCTTAGTTTTAATATTTACACCTCTTTTGAATATTTTAATAAGAATTATAGTCTAAATATATGACATTAAATAAATTATTTGACTACATTTAAAGATATATGAAGTAAAAATATTTAAAAGTTATTAAAGAAAAATTGAAAAAAAAATAAAATAAAGATTATAAACCTTTATTTCTTAATTTTTATAGTGTTTTTAATTGTACAACCACCATAACTAGAAGATATTGTAAATTTGCCAACGCTCAAATTCTTAATAGTTACAGTAGCTACACCTTTTTTGTTGGTTTTAGCAGTGTATTTTTTACCTTTAACCTTAAAAGTTACTTTTTTATTTTTAACTACCTTACCTTTTTTGTTAACCACTTTAACTGTGAATTTAATTTTTTTGGCTTTTTTCTTAACAATATTTTTAGCATATAAAGTTGGTTTGAATTTAAGTTTATTTGAAATCTTATCCCCATTAAACTCTGCAGTTATAGTATAAGCACCAGGATTTAGTTTTAAAACCTGTGTTGCATAACCATTCTTATCAGTTTTGACATGATAAGTTTTACCATTTACTTTAATGATTACAACATTGCCCGCACCATATTTGCCATCAGCCCCTTTAACACGAACCTTATATTTTATAACATTACCATAATAAACCGTTTGATCTTTATTTTCATATAAAGAAGATAGTACATTAATTTTTGCACTATTTTTAGAATCATAATACTGTTCATCACCTTCAAATAAAATACTGACAATATAACTTCCTTTAGATAAAACCGGCATAATTATCCCACCATTAGAATTTGTAATGCTTTTATAAATAGCATTGCCAATTTTAATTTGAATTTCTTTATTTGATAGAAGATTGCCTTTCTCATCTTTTAAAGTTGCTACCATACCATTTGGTTGAACATTATTAATTAACACAATATTAGTGTTAACGAGCCAAAATACTGTTAAATTCGATTCGGCAGAAGTTGATTGGAAATAGTTAGGATTATTAATTTTTGCAATTACTTTAGGATTATCTCCATAGATTGTAGGCAATTTACCATTGAGGATTGCAAAACCATTGTTATCAGTAATTGCATAACCAATATAATCTTCATATCCATCACCACCCACAACATAGAATTCAACTTTAATTTTAGAAATTCCATTGCCTAAAATATTTTTAACAGTGGCATTAAATATTGTATTTCTAGCGATTGCACCAGAAATATTATCAATAGACATTTCTAATATACCATTTTCAATTATAACTTCACATTCAAATTCTGTTACTTTATAATTTTTCTGATATACTTTTGCATAAAATAAATAGTTTGCTGGAAAATAGTCTTTAAAGCCATTGAAATCATAACGGAATGATGCTGTGCCATTTGAGATTATTGTTGAATTTATTATTACTTTATAATCATCTATAAATTCAATTTTAGCACCATCCAACCCAACATCATCAGTGATGAAAATGAATGTTCCATTCTCAAAATATTTTATTTTGACGTTTTGAAGTTTACCAGACACTAAATACTTATAATTTTCTAAAATAATATTGTTCATACTATTATTTACCGCATCATCACCAATGCCCAATTCTGAATCAAGGTAATTATTTTGAATAACATTATTAAGAGCATCTTCATCTAAAATAATGGCAAAACCTTTTTTGGATGTAATGTTATTATTTTTAAGTATGTTGCTTGAAGAGTTTACTTTAAGATATACTCCCGCATTGCCTGCAGGAATTGTGTCAAAGTTTTTGAAAACAATTTCCCCATCACTGACATTAGATTGGATAATATTATCATATAAAGCATTATTTTTTGAATTTGAAAGTAAAACGGCATAACTTTTCTTAGCTGTGATGATGAACTTATTTTTTGAGATGTTATTATCACTTGAGTCGAAGATTTCCATTCCATAAATGATATCTGAATTTAATGTGAATATATTCTTTTCAATATTTGTCTTTTGAGACATTTCCAAATTAATTCCATAATTAACACAATTTGATATTGCATTAACAGTGTTTAAACTAATTAAGGTGTCAAAAGAATTTCGACCAATGACAAATCCTTCAACAAAATATGTTCCCTCAAGATATATACTATTATCAATAAATTGATTATTTGAAGCACCCTGGCCTTCTGGAGCATCATTAGAAGATTTATGGCCCAATACTCCCATCCCATAAATATAGTTATCATTAGATTTTACATGAATCTCATTATTGGAAAATACATTATTGTGACTATTGTAATATACATCAATACCAATTACTGAATTTGTAGATTCGACAGTTTCTACGGTTTCATTTAATTTAGATGTTGCATTAATCTTATTTCCTGAAACTATATTTCCTGATGAGTATAACATTAAAATTCCATAAGTCCTATAAACTTCTGCCGGAACAACATGATTTCCATTAAAAGTATCACCATCCAAACATTGTTCATTACCATCTAAACAATTTTCATCACCATCAATACATGCTTCCATACCAGTGTTAATATAAATATTCCCAGTACCATTTGTTTTAATAGTGTTATTAATAAATTTACAATCATCAACAGAATAAGAAAGTAATGTATATGTCAAATAGTTTCCAGAAGAGAATAATGTATTATTAATCACATCAACATCTGTTGATTCGACTACATAAATAGCATACGCAGCATTAGGGTCAATTACTTGAATATCACAGTTTTGAATTGTTGCTCCCCTTACTTTATAAACAAGCACCCCCCAAGCATTTAATTTACTCGCCTTGTTATTTCTGATAACTAAATTTTCAATCCAAACTCCATCACTATATATTTTAAATGTAGTATTTACAAATGTTGCATTTCTTCCAACAATTTTTACAGCATTATTAATAATTATATTAATTTTATTTACAAATAGTCCTTCAAAAATTAATATATCTCCTTTAGAAATATTTGATTTCAATACACCATTTTTTTCAAAATAATTATCAAAATTTGATGAATTAATAATATAAGTTTCACCTTTAAAACTGTAACCTGGTTTTGAAGAATCAAAAACACCTTGAGGAGTTGCAATTTCTCCATATCCTTTAGGAACAATATTACTTTCAATAATATTTTCAGTTGCCTTATCTACATCTCTTGCATCAATAGAAAATATTTTAGGATTAGATGTGGAGTTACCTGCATAAATGGTATTATAAGTAATGGTAATATTACCAGGCATTCTTTTGGAACTTATTTTTTGTATTAAAATACCTACACCAGATTTGGAGAAAATAGTATTTTCAGTGAAAGTCAAGTTAAATGAATGAGAATTTACTAAAATTCCTGGTCCAAACAATGTAGAAATATTATTATTCCTAACAAGGATATTTGATCCTAAAGGGTTAATACCCATTCCTCCCATATAGACTATTTCAATAAAATTATTTTCAACTACAGAACCATCCAATACGGAAATTCCGGCACCGGATACTTGAACTTTACAATTTATTATGGAATTATTTTTTATAATTGAATTAGCTGAACCAAAAATTGCTGCTTCACCAGCTATTTCCTCTCCCGGTTTATTAAAATCAGCACCAGTCAGATTAATAATTTGATTACCAAAAATTATATTCCCAGAACCTGCTGTAGAAATACCTCTATATGCACCAATTACTTTATTAGATTTGATATTATTATTTGAACCCATAATCTGAATACCATAACTCCAAGATGTCGGCAAAACCTCATATTTAATAGTATTATTATATATCACATTAAAATTGGAGGGACCTCCTTTTAAAGGACCTCCCGGATAATTTGACAAATAAATTCCATTTGCATCCGCACAGAATATCTGATTATTTGCTACATAATTATTATGAGAACCTGAAATAATTATAGGAGATGTAGAACGAGTTCCATGTCCATAAGTTATACCAGATTCCCTTAAAATATTGTTAGTAACATTATTATAATTTGCACCGTTCCCCAAACATATTGTATATGCTGCTTGAGCATGATTATTTATAAAACAATCATGGATAACACAATTTGAAGCTCCATTCAAAAAAATCCCATAATAAAAATCAACGGTATTGGCTATATTTAAACTTGAAATATTACTTCCTGATGCCCCTCCATAAAAAGTAAAAATACAATTATTAAGATTATTGTCAGATTTTCCAACAATATTAACTGGAGTTTTGAAAGTAAAGTTCATATTATCAAAATCACCCTCGATATTGAGAGTGTCACCACTTTTAACAGCAGATGTTGATTCACCATCATCGTTAAAGTAAGTATTATAGTTGCTTTGATTTACCGTATATGAATTTTCTGAAATTTCTAAATTAGTTGATTCATCAGAAGCGATTGCATCTGAATCTGAAATAGCTTCATCACTAGAAATTGTCTCATTTAAATCATCAGCTGCACTTACAGCAGTGATTGAAATGAAAATAAGCAATAAAACTAATATTATATTGATTTTTTTAATCATGATTATATACCTCATTCACATTAAATTCAGAATAATTTTAAAGTTAAGTAAACTATACTTTAAAAATATTCTATTATATTATTATATTTGTAAATAAAGTATATTTAAAAATATCTAAAAATTTAAAAAATAAAAAAAGTTGATGATTAGTTTAATAATCATCATATTCATCATTATCGTTTCTAACATAACCAACCAAGAATATTGCAATTAAAATAAGCACTGCAATAATTACAAATATTGGCATGCTTGACTCAGTTGCACTAGCTGATTTAGCTGCTGACTGCTCAGACAACTCATAAGCTTTACTTCCGGAATCACCAGCACTGCTTGCTGAAGCAGATGACGCGTCGCTAGCAGATTCACTTGCAGATTTTGCATCCCCGCTCGGAGAAGCATCTGCACCGAATCCGGTATTTCCACCATCACTGCTACTTGACTTGTCCTGAGATGTTCCGTTGGCCAATTGCTGTGCGTTTGAACTGTCCTGACCGTTTTTATCAGATGAACCACTGTTGGAACCACTGTTATCACCTGAAGTTCCTTCCTCTTCCGGCATTTGATATAACGGATCTGTGTTTGTTGCCTGAGCAAGGATTTCTGCAAATTTAGCCTTTTGAGCAGGAGTCAGAGAACTCATTTGAATGATTTTAGCATTGAAAGCAAGGTTTTTACATGTGTGGTGACAACATGCAACACCATATTCAATCACTTGTCTCATATACTCATCAATGAGCTTTTGAACTGTACTTGCATCACCGTCCCAGGTTCCCTGATCAGCCAAGTAAACCATCCACAGCAGAGAAGTCTGATAACCAAATGAAGCAGTTGCTCCGTCAATGTATCCGCTCATGCCCAACAGTTCATTAGACAATTGCTGACCCAATTCTTTACCTAAATGTTCATTAGATACTGTCAATCCACCGAACATATTCTGGTATCTTGCAGCATATGCATTCATACCAGATCCTCCACCAGTGATAAGAGGCATGTAATATTTAGGATTTAGAAGCATTGTTCTGCTTTCATACTCAATTTCTTCCTGATAGGTTCTTGAATTATAATTATTTTTATTCCTGATATCTACAAATGCTGTGTCCGGACTGGATAAACCATTTCTTTTTCTCAAGATATTGGCCGCATTGTACAGTCCACCAAACCAGTCATAGTAGTCGTCTGAATCAAACAGCCTCCAAGTACTGTCGAAGTTTTGAGTAATCAAATCAGTTTTACCAAGCAGATACATGAAGTTTTCTTTTTGATTTTTAATGTCAATATTGCCGTTGTCATCAATAGTCCATGAGAATGAGACTCTTGAGAGATATATGTCCATCAATACCTCGTTTACTGTGGATTTTTCCCAGTCCGCAGTGTTCGGTATGAGGGTTGACATACCTGTTCCTTCAAGAACATTGCCCGGAAGACCGAATAAACGGTCAAGCATTGGATTTTCATTGTAATGTTTAATTACGAAGTTATTTGTTTCATTTTCACCTTCTGCAAATGCTGCAAGTTTAACAGCAGTCAGCATCCAGTTAATCCAGTCCTTGTTGTTTGTAACGATGCTTGCAAACACATCAATTCTAGGCCTGTTTAGAATAGTGCCGTTTGAGAGTTTGACTGTTAATCTTTCCAATGGAAGTTTTTGAACACCTATTACCTTACCGTTATCTGCCCATACAGGTTTGCAGCCAAGGAAGTATAGGAATTCAGCAACACCGATTCCTTCAGTTCTTGAAATTTCAGTACCCCATAAAATCAATGAAGTTAATTCCGGCCATTTGCCGTGTTTTTCATAGTATTGGGACAGCAATAAATCCACAATTTTGACAGCAGATTCATAAGCTGATTCTGAAGGCATTCTTGTAGGGTCAGATGCATAACCGTCATAACCTGTTGGAATTGAATCCCCATAGGACGGATCTGCAAATAAACCGGAAGGTACGTATCCTCCCTGCAATGCAGTGAAAATCGCATTCCATTCATTGTTGTTTTGAATGTTAACAATTACCTGAGCGGCGTATAATGTTGCATTGTACAGTGAAGAGCCCTTAACTATTTTATATTTATTAGCCAATTCATCGACTGATGAACCGTTAACCATTTGGGAAACATAATCCAATAGGAATTGCTTAATCGCATCGGCCTGAACCAGATATTCCAGATTGCCCTGAATTTCATCATAGAAATTCTTGCCTGCAAGTTCAGGGTATAAAAATTCCGCAATGTAATTATAGATTTTAGTTTGGGAAGTTGTGATTGTTATCACTTCTTCTGCCAGTTCATTACCTGTCAGTATTTTACCGAGAGTGTGCAGTCCGTAGGTGATGAAATCATCTTCCATGGCTTCAAGGTACAAGTGGAGTTCATCAATCCATTCCTGGAATGTCTCATTTTCACCTGTGAAGTTTCTAAAACCTAAAGTCGGAGCCAATCTTAAAATCTTGGCCTTATACTCTTCGGCATTGGATGACACATTAAGTTTTACCTGATCCTTATAGTAGTTAATGTAGTTGTTCAATACTGTATAATTACCATACAAACCGGAAGTGACCATCGCAGGAGTCATATGAGTAATGAGCAATGCTGCGATTCTATCACGGGCAACCATAGCTTCCCCAGGGTTTGACACAATATATGGATATAATGTCGGGTTTAATGTCAACTCGAAAGTCCAGTCACCTTCAGTGGCTCCCAAGTTTGTGCCCGGCAGCCATTCAAGTGTTCCGTGAGTCCCCATATTGACTATAGCATTTACTTTAGCAATCTTATCCAACCATTTGTAATATGATACATAGTACTGTGTCGGCGGCAGGGTCAAGTCGTGGTAATTTTCTATGGTTTTCAACTCTTCCCATCCTCTACTTGGCTGGAAAGTTACGAATACCTTACCGAACCAGATTCCCGGAACGACCATGTACTGCTCATCAGTTCCATTATACACCATTGATGGACCCAGACCCGCTCCCCAATAGTCAATCATTTGTTTAACTAAATCCTGAGGAATGTCCTTAATAAGATTACGGAAGTCCCTTGTTGAGATCAGTTGATGGTGCTTTACCAGTTCATCATAATTCTCCTCGACATACTGTTTTAACAGACCGTATGCCCATGAACCTTTGTTACCCATCTTAAAGATAATGTCTTCAAGTTCTCTTGCGGTCATTTTTTGCCTTATGTCTCCGCCAGTATCATAGCCTGCCTCATATAATTTGACGATTAAATCATATGTGGATTGGGTTACATTCAAATATGATGCACCAATCTCTGCTTTTCCAGGTGGATAATTATACAATACAATTGCGATTGTTTTATCTGAATTATCCAAATCCTTTAAATCTGCCCATCCGCAACTTAACTTGACCATCTTATCCACACCGGATTGGATTACATGAGTTTTACCCTCGCCGTCAACGTAGGATAAGATAACCGGACCGTATACTCCCTCGAAACTTGGAAATGTTACAGCATATGTCCATTCGACCTGTGGACCTAACTCTGAATTGTAACTGTATTCAGAAATTTCATTTACTCCTTTAAGAACTGCCAAATCTATTTCAGATAAATCAGGTTCTGCTGAACCGTTGGCATAACTTAAAGACCAACTATATAGAGAAGTAATTGTTGAAATGCCTATTTTTGAGGCATTTGTGATTCTGTTTAATATAGAAGACATGGAAGGAGTAGTACTTGTTTTAAATACATTAAAAGCAGTTCTACCACTTGCAGCATAACTTCTGATTAATGAATCAACAACATCCCCCCCACAATAGTAAGTAGCAATAGCTATGAGTTTTTTATCGGGATTTAATTTGGATTTCAATTGTTCTTCAAACTTGTTGAATAATTCCTTAGGATTCAATGTATGCTCTACCCAGTATTCATATTCAAACTTCATCCAGTTCAAACTGCCGTCCTGAGTTTTGGTATAACCCGGATCGCTAATAATCCAGTCATGGATTAGATCAGAGCTTGGAAGAAGAGTGGTCATTCCAATATCAGGATGGTAAAAACCGCATTCAGGACTCATCAATGGAATTCCATCTGCAGTCAATGTAGGATTAGAATATTTGTTTGGTTCAATCAGGTGACGAACATAATCAAAATAATTCTTCATGTTGGTTTGTAAAACATCAGAATCCTGAATGTCTTCGGCCTGGAAATAAGATCCGATGTAGGTATTTTCAATGGTATCATAAGTGTTGTTGCTTGCACTGGCACCTATGATATGTAAACCTGTAGCATTCAATATCTCCTGGGTGTA
The DNA here is from genome assembly GCF_946408925.1 of uncultured Methanobrevibacter sp. Taxonomy (GTDB): domain Archaea; phylum Methanobacteriota; class Methanobacteria; order Methanobacteriales; family Methanobacteriaceae; genus Methanocatella. The sequence continues at coordinate 659 of NZ_CAMJUE010000060.1, read as the reverse complement.
AGTACCGAAAGTGTATGCGACTTTATAGTTGCTGTTTGCAGGAGAAACTGACAACAATTGTTTTAAGTATGATGCAGTGAACTTATTGTATGCTGAATTTTCAGCGAACATGTCAATGTGGATGAAATTGGCGTATTCCGCCAGCCATGCTCTTGACTCATCAAAATTGGTGGTACTGATGTATCCAATACGTTTTGACATGTTCATCAATACATCGACCTTTTCGTTGTGGGACGAATAATCTACCAGCAATAAAATATCCGGAACAAACATTACCTCATTACTAAATGTTTTTCCTTCCTGACCAGTGCAGTCAATACTTAATCTGATAGGATTATAAGTTGAATAAGTCAATTCCAAATTATATTTTTGAGAACCAACACCGGTAAATGTTGCAATACCCCTATTGTTTGTGGTCTGAGTTGAAACTAAATTATTGGAATCATACAACTTAACTGTTGCTCCCTTCAATTCAATTCCATCCTCAGTCCATGTTTTGCCAGTTACGTTATAAGAGTCATAAACGTGAACATTAATTACATTACCGCCTGCTTCAAGGACTTCCCCATCTGATTGAGAAGATTCAAGCTCAGTAACATCATGTTCTTGCGTTATTTCTTCTAACTCCACTGGAGCACTCACCACATCAGATATTGTTT
>NZ_CAMJUE010000059.1 GCF_946408925.1 uncultured Methanobrevibacter sp. | reverse complement strand
ATAGAATTAAGAAGAAATAAAAATAAATTCATCAGTTAAATTTTTTACACTAACAAAACTGCGATTCATCCTCGACTTCAGAAGTCGAGGTATTCTCGCATTCTTAAGATAAAATTACAGTTAATTGTTTTTTAACAAAAAATAGGTAGTTATATAAATATCAGTTTATATTTCATTTTTTCAAATCAACTGGGCATGTTTACTAATGTCTTTTAAATTTTGTTTTTGGTTTTGAAAATTTATTTAGTATTATTAAATTTACCTAATATTATATAATTGTGTTGGTAAAAAACCAACAAATATATAAATATTATAATAAATATATTATTACATGACAAGGAAAAAACAAGACAAATCTCTGGTTGGTGATAAAATTATCTACAAGGTAAAAACGCCAAATGGGTGGTCAATTATTATAATGCCAGATAATATTTTAATTGATAATTATCATGTTGGCAAAGCACATATTCACCCAAATCCTCAAAATCATGCCTATAGGGTTGAATTGTCACTGCAGGATTGTGAAAAAATCTATGAAATGATAAAAGACTATTTAAATCTTACAAATGATTTTGATATTGAAGAGTTAATGGAGATGTTAAAATGATTATTACATTAGTTAAAAAACAAAATGGCCATGAATTCATTCGTGAAATGGAAGAAACCTACAAGTCTCTCAGCGAATTGGAAAAACTATTTGAACGAACCAATAACATGAAAATGTATGTGGATTTGGAAAATTGGAAATACTATAATCAAAATCCTGATGAAATGATTGAAACAACAGAAAGTCTGGTTACAAACAAGTTATCATTATCCGACTTGGATTTGATTATACTGAATGCCATTAAACATGAAAAACCAAGAAGCATAAGGGATCTGGCCAAAAAAATAAATAAGGATGTCAGCAATATCCAGCCAAAAGTTAAAAAATTGGAAGAGGGCGGATTTATTAAATTTGAAGAGGGCATTAAAAATAGTAAAATACCTTATCTGACATTTGATGAGATTAAATTGGAAATTTAAGTGGGTATTTTGGAATTAAGTTATTTTAGAACTACGTTGAATGAAATCATTTACTTAACATAGTTTTTTAAGGCTTTTAAATTATATTTAGTAGTTCGTAATTAGTTTCCACAGTCAAATCAATAGGTACATTAATATCAGTTTATTAAATCATAGAATTTTTCACAATAATTTTTAATTACTTGGGACAGATAGTATATTGAAGATGTAAATAGATATGGATGATAAAATGGCTATGGATTTGACAGATATCGGAATTGAAGAAGGACAGAAATATGAAGGGATTTACACTACCATGAGCAAGGACGGTGTAAAAAATGCAGCTCCAATAGGAATTGTATGCAAAGGCAAGGACAAACTCGGATGCAGGCTGTTTGTCGGCACCAAAACCCTTAAAAACATTATGGAAACAAGGAGTTATGTTGTAAACATTACCTTTGACCCTATAAATTTTGTAAATTCAACAATCGGAAACCTGGACATTGAAGAGTTTACAGATGATGAGGACATTGCAATACTGAAAAATGCAGAAGCATACATTATATGTGAGGTCACAGACATCAGAAAAATGGATCCGATTAAAGACCATGTAACATCAAACGGGGAGGCTTATATCATAAGCAGCGATGTTGTTGAAATCGTCAAAAACAATCCGTGTGCAAAGGCTTTAAACCGTGGGGTTTTTGCGCTTCTCGAATGCCTTACAAACTACACCCGGCTCGACCTTGTCAGTAAAAAGCAGCAGGATTATTTCATAGGAAGGTTTAATGAAAACAACCGGATGATTAAGAGGGTTTCAGGACCCGATACGATAAAGGCAATGGAAATTCTTAAAAACAGCATGATTGAAAAGGGCTTTGACGTTGAATAGGATAGGAGTTTGCATTCAATTTTAGTCGGGCACCATAGGGATGGTGCTGAAACCGGAATATTTTTTTCAACTTGTTGTAATATTAATCACTTTAAATTAATTGAAGCTTTTTTTAAATTATGCTTTTTGTATTTGAGAGCATATTTTATTGATCATATTTTTTAAATTTTTAAATGTTTATTTGAAATCAGTTGTGAAATTTCCCGTGGTATATATGAAATAATTAAAAAATAAGAAAATAAGGATAATTTTGAAGATCTATTCAATTTTCCTTATTAACACTGAAGTGTTGTTGGTTTTTCCGGAAGGCAGCATCATGACTTCCTTGTGAAAACCTCTTGTATCCTTATCAAGCACTGGAGAGTATAGTATTGCTCTCATTCCGGTGTATGTTCTGTATATCACTGGTGTCTTTTCGTCTACATACTCCCAAATGTTTGCAAACACCCTGTCTTTTGGCTCGGCCAGCGCCGCCACCATTAAGATATCATAATTCAAGTCCCTGATTGTGGTTTCATCGCCCACAACGATTTTTATATCTTCGTCAAGACTAAGTCTTTCCAGTACTTTGACAGACAGCTCTGCTACGTCCCTTTGCTGTTCAATACCAATGCATTTGCATCCGAATACCTTGTTAAACATTATCAATGTTAATGGCAGTGGTCCTGAGCCTAAAAATACAAATGTTTTCTCCTCATTGAATTTTGCTAATTGGCTTTCATTTTCAACAAGGCCAATGTATCTGTCATAAAAGTGAAATGAATCTAGGGTTTTCGTTGGATTGTCTGATTTCAGTATTTTTAATGCATTTTCGGTTTCAAGCCTAGCTCCAATATAAACATAGAATTTTCTAATCAGCTTCAATGCCTTGTTCATCTTTTCATCATCAAGTATATGTTTTGCGGAATCAAAATCAATTGTCTTGTCGTGTGCTATGATTTCCACATCATCCAGTATTTCAATGATTTCATCAATATTGATGTCATCGAGTTGTGAATTTCCGTATTTGTCCAAATCACCATAGGATGATAGTTTGTTTGCGATTTCTTCTAGTTTTCCCCAATATTTGTAACAGCTCATTTTTTCACCTAAAATATCTTGGTTTTTTTGATGAATGTGATTAAATCTGGTTAATATCTTTTAAATAAATCTTATCGTCACATATGGTTTCCACCAAATCCATGTCATGGCTTACGAGCAAAAATCCCATTTTCCTTTGTTTCACGATTTTTAAAACGGAGTCCAGGATTTGCACCTGTGTGATTGCATCAAGCATTGTTGTCATTTCATCTGCAATCAAAAATTTGGTTTTGGGATTCAGTGACCTTAAAACTGAGAATCTCTGTAGCTCTCCTCCTGATAATTCCTGAGGAAAACGTGTCAGCCATGTCTTTTGGATACCGAATTCCTCAAAAAATTCATCAGGCACATCCCATGACTCTTTCAGCACGGTATCCATTTTCCATTTTGGATTCATTACTTTTTCCGGATGTTGATATATTAACTGGACTGGTTTGAATCCTTTTTTAGGCAATGGATTTCCATCAAATGTTACATTGCCTTCGTATTTTGTGACATATCCGGATAATATTTTGCATAATGTTGATTTTCCGCTTCCACTATCTCCAATTAATCCGATGATTTTATTGTTGTCCAATTCAAGATTTACATCTTTTAATAAATATTTTTTGGCTGAGGGGTATTTGAATGAGATGTTTGTAGCTTTAAGTTCCATTTTATGCACCTTCCTCATATTTGAAGCATCTTACTTTTTTAGTTCCCAAGTCAATTAGTTCGGGCCTCTCGTCCCTACATCGGTCAAATCTCATTTCGCAACGGTCATAATAGGGGCATCCGTTTTGTATTTCTCCATGTAATGGTTGATGTCCTTTAACCAGTTCAAATCCGTTTGCAGGCAATGCCTTGTATAATGCCTTGGTGTAGGGGTGCAGTAGATTTTCGCCGGCACCTGTAAAATCATTGTTTTCCGCTATTTCAATAACGTATCCTGAGTAGAATATTCCGATTCGGTCTGCAACTTCTAGTGCAGCATGAATGTCGTGTGTGATGAGAAGCACGCCGATTCCGTCTTCTTTCATATGTTTAAAGTGATTTAATGTTTCTTTTACTGTTTTTTCATCGAGTCCTGGTGTCGGTTCATCCGCCACTACAAGTTTCGGATCGGACAGCAGTGCGGTTGATACGAGCACTCTTCTTGCCATTCCTCCGGATAATTGGAAGGGGTACATGTCATCGACTTCAGGGCCTAAGTTGTAATGCTTGAATATTTCTCTCTGTTTAAGTTTTTTCTCTTTTCTTTTGGCTTCGTCCTTAACATTTCCAATGGCCTGATCGGATATTTTCATCAGGGGATCGAGGAAGTTGACTGATTGCGGCACCAATACTATTTCTTCTCCTCTCAATTCCTCTTTGTCCTGTTGGCTTAATTCTTTTCCTTTATATTTAATTTTTCCGTTTAGGTTGGCATTTTCAGGAAGTATTCCAAATATTGCATGTGCCAGCAGGCTTTTTCCAGAGCCGCTTGAACCTAAAACTGCTAATATTTCTCCTTCAGATATGTCTAAGGTTAAATCGGTTATCACCTTTAAGTCTCTTTGATTTAATCCTTTTGTGTATTGGATAAATGAGATTGAAACATTTTCCACATCTAGTAATTTTTCCATCAATTCACCTTCATAGATTTTCAAATGACAAGTTTTATATACTAATTTGTACTTTATCAATATTAAAGTTATTCAAAATTTACTAAAAAGTATTACTAATTACATAAAATTAATATTATAAGTAATACTTTTTGTGGTGGTGTAAACATGAATGTTACAATTAAGGCTTTAGGCAACAATCCAAAGGAAATTAATCAGGTTCAAGAATTCTTATTTAAAATGATAAAGAAAGAATTCGGATATGGCTATGTTGCCGAATGGCATCAGGATATAGTTAAGATGGATGAATATTATATCAATCCTGAACGAAACAATTTCTTTGTTGCATACTATGAAACCGGCGAAATCATTGCAACCATTGGGATAAGGGAATATGATAAGGATTTCCCCGAATTTAAGCACTTGTACTCAAATGACAATACTTCAAGCATTTGGAGACTCTTTGTAGATAGAAGATGCAGGCGTTGCGGGCTGGCTTCTAAGATGTTCAGTGTTGCTGAGAATTTCGCAAATCAGCAAAATTATGAAAATATCTATCTTCACACTCATAAGACATTGGATGGCGCTTTGGAATTCTGGACAAAAATGGGTTTTATAGTTAGTTTGGATGCAAATGATGAACTTGAAACAGTACATATGGATAAAAGAATTCAAGGATTAAAAATTGATTCTCTTGCAAATGAATTTAGATATGCTGTAAAATTATGATTTTTTAATATATTTCTGTGTGTGGGGACATGCATAGATGCATTTTCCACATACTGTATCTGGTTTTCCCAAATTTTCTTGTGATACTTTCAATGCATATTTTTCACATTTCTTATCGTCATAAAAATCGTTTCTCTTAAGTGTGTAGTTCCATTCCCTTCCGCTTATTGCTCCTCCTGGACAGGCATCCATGCACTCTGTGCACTTGCCGCATCTTGACTTAAGTACAGGTTTTCCGATATCAAGGGATGCATCGGTTAGAACGGATGATAGTCTAAGTGCTGATCCGTACTCTTTTGTTGTAAACAGTGCAGATTTTCCAATCCATCCAAGACCCGCCTTTGTGGCAATTGTCTTATGTGGCAATTCGAATGAATTGAACTTGCCAAAATCAGTTCCCAATCTCTTTTTAGTTTGGGCATATGCATTGTATCCTTTATCCATTAAAAACTCTTCACAAATCATGCCTAATGCATCGAGACGGGTATTCAAGCTCACTAACTCATCAACATATTCTCTTGTAGGTGCATTTTTCATATTCCTTATTATGTCTTGGGGATATGTGATGTAAAATACCACTCCTGTGTTTAAACCATTTTTTGGAGTCAAGTTGGTGATGTCGGCATATCCCACTTCTGTTGCACCGTTTTTTAACAGATGGTCTTTAAGTTCGGCGGATAAATTCATGAGTGGTATATTTGATTTGGTCATATTTAAATCTAATTTTTGTATTACTTTTAAAAATTTGATGTTGGTTTTTGTTTCAATTTTATGGAACTTTTTTTTGAATGTCTAATTTATTTGTATTTTGATGGGGGCAATTGCATTCAATTTCATGAGTATCTATCTGAATTATTTAAATTTTTAAAGGAAATTTTAAAAGTAATAAATATGTTTTTATATAGTGCAATATAGAATATATTTATTATTAAAATAAATTCAAATAGTATTACTTATTAGGCACTTTTGTGCCAAAAAGTATTACTTTATTTTAATAGTTAACTTTTTATGGTGAAAATTATGGATAAAAAATATATAATCGGAGGGATTATAGCTGTAGTGGTTATTGTAGTAGCTGCATTTGCGCTCATGGGCGGTTCTACTGATACAGATCCAACTCACTTGACCGTTGCTGCACACAGTAACATCAAAGAACCGGAATCAGGATTCAATCCATTGACTGGTTGGGGGTGCGGACACCAAAACTATAATCCATTGGTGCAAAGCTGTTTATTCAAAACAGATAAGAAAGGAGAAATAGTTCCAGACCTTGCTAAAGACTACTCAATCAGCAGTGACGGTAAAACCTGGACAGTGCACGTAAGAGATGATGTGAAATTCTCAGACAATTCAACATTCGATGCAGAAGATGTGGCATTCACATTCAACACTGCAAAAGAAACAGAATCCGACTTGGATTTAACCAACATCAAAGATGTTAAAGCAACTGATTCAAAAACAGTTGAATTCACATTGGAAGAGCCAAGATCAACATTCATTTATGACTTAAGATATGTTGGTATCGTTCCTTCCGACTCATACAACAACGAAACCTATGGCGAACAACCAATAGGTACCGGACCATATGTATTGGATCACTGGGACAAAGGCCAACAAGCTATATTCAAAATCAATGACAATTATTATGGTGACAAACCATACTTCACACAAATCACCTTATTATTCCCTGAAGAATCAACATGGTTGGAATTAGCTAAATCAGGTCAAGTGGATGTGGTTCCTGTAGCAACATCTGCATTAAACCAAACAGTTGACGGATACCAATTCGTTGAAAAATCAGCAGGAAGAGCACAGGGAGTATCATTCCCTTACCTTGAAGACACTGGAAAAGTAAGTGAAGGAGGATACAAAATAGGTAACAATGTAACTGCTGACAAATCCATCAGACAAGCATTAAATGTCGGTGTTGACCGTCAAAAAATGTGTGATGAAATATTTGCAGGTCATGCAACTCCTGAATACACAAGTGTAGATACAAGAGACTATGCAAATGACGATGCGAAAGTTCAAGATGGTGATGTTAAAAAAGCAAAAGAAATCTTGAAAGAAGGGGGATGGACCGACACTGATGGTGATGGAATCGTGGAAAAAGACGGTGTAAAAGCATCATTTGACTTATACTATCCACCAGATTATCTTGACAGACAATCCTTATCAACAGTATTTGCAGAACAAGCAAAAGAAATAGGTATTGAAGTAAACCTCAAAGGTGCTGACTGGGATACCATTTATCAAAACATGTACTCATCAGCAGCATTGATGCAACAAACTTCTCCAGACCCATACAAATCAATTTACCAACAATACCATAGTAAAGAGGCAGATGATTTCTATATGAACCCAGGTTTATACAACAACACTGAATCCGATGCATTAATGGAACAAGCAATGCATGCTAACGATTTCAGCCAATCTGACTCATTATGGTCGCAATCTGCACTCGTAATGGTGGAGGTTGGGGTCCTGCTGGTGACGCTCCATTTGCATGGTTAGTCAACTACGACTACAACTACTTCATCAAGGAAGGTATTGATATTGGTGAACAACCTGACGGTTTAGGAAACGATATTTTAATTAATGTCGGTGATTGGACTAGAACCAATGCTACTGCTTAATTAAATATTCTTTCCTTTTTTTTATTTTTTGAATTTTTAAAGGCGGGGGTTTATTTTTGAATAAAAATCAATTAATGAAATTTTTTGGTTTTAAATTAGTTCGATTTATCATATTGATGATTGCAGTTGCAATTTTTAGTTTTATACTATTAGATTTATCCCCTATTAATCCGGTTACTGCTTATTTAAAAGGTGCTGCGGTATCTGAATCCCAACGTGCAATACTTGAAAGCTATTTTGGTGTAAATGTTCCATTGCCTACAAAAATTTATCATTGGTTACTTGATTTGGCTCAGGGAAACCTTGGAACCTCTTTAATATATCGTGCACCTGTTATTGATGTTATTATTGACAAATTTTCTGCATCAATCGTATTGATGGCCATATCATGGGTGCTCAGTGGTGTTTTAGGATTCATATTTGGTGTTGTTGCAGGAAAAAACAAGGGATCATGGATTGATAAAGCTGTTAAAGTATATTGTTATGCTATACAATCCGCACCTTCATTTTGGGTTGGAATGCTTATCTTGATGGTCTTTGCAGTTTACCTTGGATGGTTCCCAATAGGATTCGGTGTTCCCATAGGTGTAAAAAGTACCGATGCCACATTCATGGAATGGGCATCAAGGCTAGTTCTTCCAACATTGACATTAAGTTTAGTCGGACTTGCACCAATTGCAATGTACACACGTAATGAACTGGTTCAAGTATTGTCTTCTGATTATGTATTATTCGCTAAATCCAGAGGTGAAAAAGGTTGGGATTTAGTAAAAAATCATGGTATTAGAAACATTCTGCTTCCAGCAATAACTCTGCAATTTTTATCATTCAGTGAACTGTTTGGAGGAGCTGTTCTAGTTGAACAGGTTTTTTCATATCCTGGAATAGGTCAAACGGCTGTGGCAGCAGGTCTTCAAAATGATGTGCCATTATTTTTGGGAATTGTAGTGTTTAGTGCAGTGTTTGTATTTGTTGGAAACTTGCTTGCGGATATTTCATATTATCTGATTGACCCAAGGATTAAGGAGAGTGAGTTCGGTGATTAAAAAGCAATCTGATGACAAAAGGCAATGGTTTTTATATCCTGCAAACCTCAGGACCAAAACCTTTGTAATCATCATACTCTCGATAATAGTCATCGTGTCAATATTCATTTCTGGATATTTTGTCCGTGATATTCCGACAAGTTTCATAAGCGCCAATCAGATGCCCTCACTTGAGCATATCTTCGGAACAGATTGGATGGGGAGAGACATGTTTCAAAGGACTATTGCCGGTCTTGGATTAAGTCTAATGGTTGGTTTCATTGCATCTGCAGTAAGTACTCTGATTTCAATAATCCTTGGTTTGTTTTCAAGTTTCAACAGGTTTGCTGATGAACTTGTTGCAGGAATTATTGATTTATTCGGTTCAATACCGCATATTCTCTTAATCATTCTTGTTTCCATAATGTTTGGCGGTGGAGTCTTTGGTGTGATTATGGGTGTCGGTTTGACACATTGGACTCCTCTTGCAAGGGTTTTAAGATCAGAAGTTAAGGAAATCAAGACAAAGGAATATATTCACTTGGCAGAAAACCTTGGCAGATCTAAAATTTGGATTGCAACAAAGCATATCTTACCTTTGGTTGTTTCCCAGATTATTGTGGGAGTCATTTTGATGTTTCCTCATGCAATCATGCACGAAGCGGCAATCACATTTTTAGGATTCGGTTTGCCTCCTCATGAGCCGGCTATTGGGGTGATTCTATCCGAATCAATGAACTATCTGTCTTCAGGATATTGGTGGCTTGCATTTTATCCCGGCATGTCATTGTTGATTGTAGTATTGTTATTTGACTTGATAGGGGAAAATGTTGAAAAGCTATTGAATCCAGAAACTGCACAGGAATAGGAGAAATTCATTTTTCTCCTTATTTTATTATTATTATTATTTTGGATGGTACTATGGATATTGAGATTAGAGAAATCAGAAACGATGTGGAAGAAATTAATAAGGTAAAGGATTTTCTATTTGGCCAAATAGATAATGAGTATCATATTGGTCCCACTCCCAAATTTCATTATGATATTTTTGAATTGAATGAATATTATATTGCACCAACTCAAAATAATTTCTTTGTCGCCTTTGATGAGGATAAAATTGTGGCGACAATTGGCATCAGGGCATATGATAAGGATTTTGAATTTTTTAGAGGTGTTTATTCCAGTGATGATACTGCCAGCATTTGGAGATTGATGGTTGACAGGGATTATCGTCGAAAGGGAATAGCACGTTTGCTTGTGGATAAGGTTGAGGATTTTGCAAGCAATAATGGATATGATAGGATATATCTGCATACTCATAGGTATCTTGAATCAGGGTTGCCCTTTTGGAAATCCAGAGGTTTTGTCATAACTGTTGAAGAGGATGACTATGACGAGACTACCCATATGGTTAAGGTATTGAATAGCAAATAGTATTATTTTATTGAAAAGTATTACTTTAGATTTTTGCTATTCGGTGCCATTTTTCATAAAATCCTTTGATTAATATTGTTCTCATTCAATTTACCAAAATATTTTTACCTTTTTCTGTTTTGAATTGAGAATGTTGTTTTTTACTTATTTAAACAATTTTCATCATTTTTAAAAGTAATATTTTTTTTATTAGGTTATTATTAATAAGTTTTCAAGTGTTTAAACTGCGTTGATTTCACATTATATTTCAAACTCAAGTTTAGGTCATTATTTCGATTTATAAATTGATTTAAACAGTCTTTGGATATGATTAACTTTATATGGTTATTACTATTAACAATTGTATAGATTGTAAAAATCAAATTTGATAATTAAAATTAAAATCTCTGGCATTATAACTATTCAAAAAACTTTTTTTAATTTTAATTTATCTCATGTTATTAACTAATATAGCGGTCAATAATATGTCATATGGCTGTAAATAGCTACTAAGTAGCTATTTACTCTCCTCTATATTTTTTCTTAAACTTTATTTTATATGATGCTATAATATATTAAGTGATGAAAAGAACAGCACTAAAAATAGGATATATCGGAACAAACTTCCACGGTTTTCAAAGGCAACCCAATCTAAGAACTGTTGAAGAGGAATTGATTT
>NZ_CAMJUE010000058.1 GCF_946408925.1 uncultured Methanobrevibacter sp. | reverse complement strand
TAAAAATTTTGTTTAAACTAAAAAATAATTGAATATTTAGTTATTACTAAAAATAGGAAAAAAATGAAGTATTATTAAATACTTCAAAAATGTTTATCTTTTGACGGTTATTTTATTGGAAATGCTGAACCTTCCATAACTGGTTTTAATAGTGTATCTGCCAACTTTAAGTTTTTTAACTTTAACAGTTGCAATACCTCTCTTATTGGTTTTGGCAATGTATTTTTTACCCTTAATCTTGAAGGTTAACTTTTTGCCCTTTAAAGCTTTTCCTTTAACATTGACCAATTTTGCCTGGAACTTTAAAGTTTTACCTTTCCGGATTGATTTGTTTTTGGCAGTCAAGGTGGGTTTGATTACAATCTTATTTGAAACTTTATATCCCTTGTATTCAACAGTGACAATATATGATTTGGCCTTGAATTTGTTTAATTTGACTGATGCAAATCCGTTTTTATCACTTTTATGAGAATATATCTTGCCGTTGATATTGATATTGATCAGCTCATTTGAAATAATCTCACCAAAGTCCCCGTGAACCCTGACTTTATAGTAATCATTGGCTCCGTAATACATTATGACATTTGCATTGTCAGTTAAGCGGGCAACGACTTTTATATTGCCAGATGTGCTTTTATTGTTTTGAGGATTGATTATTTTTAAATTATACTCTCCAACATTCAAATCTATGTTTAAGGATATTTCACCGTTTTCGTCACTGGTTTTTTCAAAACGATTATTACCAAGATTAATGATTACAGTCTTGTTGTGCATCCTATTATCAAATTGATCATATAAAACAATTTTATAGTTGGAATTCAATGTATAAACTTCATTTGCCGGAATGTCAATTTTCAAAATCACTTCAAATGAGTCAGAATAATCTGATTTATTATATCCTTCACCATCGTATTTAACATTGACCACATAAACCCCGTCATGCAAGGCGAAAGGTATTGATACTTTTCCGCCATCCAAAACAAATTCTTTGGTTGAATTATTGAAAGTGACATTAACCTTACCGTTTCTTACTGACTGATTGAACTGGTCACAAACACTGATTTCCAGTTTACCTCCATTGATTTTCAAATCGATTGATGTATTGTAATCTGTTAGAACAGTGAATGCCTTAATACATGCAACCTGAGAGTTATATGTATGCAATGCATAGGTTTTTGTGAGATAAAACAGATCCAGCCAATTTTTGCCGTCATAGCTGACATATGATATTTCAGGATAATAGATGGCCTTGTTTAGGGATGCTATTTCTGAAATAGGAACACTTGATAATTTATCGGCAGTTGTGTTGAATACAACCTCAAAGACATCTCCAGAATACAATGGAATTATATCATCCAGCTGTATTGTATAATAGCCCGCTTCAGATATTCCAGATTTTGTTGTCTTTAAAACATTGTTGACATAAACGGATACTGTCCAGTTTGTAAGCTTTTCAAAGTATGTTGAAACCCCTTTTAAAATCTCAAAATCACTTGCAGTGAATTTATTTTTATACCATACCCTTGTTCGGTCGTCATGCAGATAGTCTGTTTTTCCGGCAATATCATACTGGTAATTTTTATCATACCTTACAGTGTCATTCAGGATAAATGTGTATGCTATTCCTTCAACACCAGGTTTTGCAAAGGATTCATCATAATATGAAACATAGAAGTATCCTTCATCTCCCCAGTTTGGACCCCAGCTGTTTTTCACTATCCATGCTCCATCTCCGGCAGCATAGCTTCCAAAATAGAAATTGTCCCTTGAATAATTGTCATCCCATCCGACGATTGTTACGGCATGGTTTGAGGGATATAATGCCCAGGTATAATAACTTGTTTTGTTATTGAGATAGTAATTGTCAAAATAAATTGATGTTCCCACCGCTCCGTATTTCATTATGGCGGTTTTGATTGCATCGTTGTCTGTGTAATTGTTTCTTTTTAAAAACAGTATATTTTGAATATGAAGAATACTGTCAAGAACCGGTGACAATACTGATTTGTCATCAAATACATCACTCATCTCACTAACAGGCCCGAGCCAACTTGCAAAATAGCCAAACGGCATTGCATCATAACCTCCTTCATTGGTTTCCATTTTCCAACCGTAATCAGAGTATAATGCAATCAGATTTTTCATGTTCTCTTCAGACAAGTCAAATTCCATGCCTGTTGCCTTTTTAAGACATGATTCAAGCACTGCCATTGCGGTAAATGCCCAGCAGTTTCCGCTTGACTGCTGGTCTTTTACGATGCTGACCAGTCCTTCATCGACCAGACTATAATAATCTGGAAGGATTTTAATTTCTCTGTCCTTAACAGAATAAATTGTATAGTTGCTGTTTCCTATTTTTGTATTTACATTAAGCGCCTCGTAAAAATCCTCATTTGCAGGTGCCTTATTGTCCTTAAATGTATTAACCCTTAAGGAATATTTTAATTTGTTTAAAATTGAAAATACCGCTCCCGCTGAAACATTTGCCTGATTATTTTCAAAGGTATTGTATAACATGTAGAGATTTGAGGAGTTGTCAATGTATAGTGCCCCTCCATTTCGGGCATGATTGTACTTGAATACGTTGTTTTTTGAGTGGAATGTTCCATACATGTGATATATTGCTCCGCCGTCCCATTTGGCAGAGTTGTTATAAGCATAAATATTATTTAATTTAACATCACTGTTTAGGCTTGTAATTGCCCCTCCGAATGTTGCAGAACAGTTGATGAAATCACAGCTGTCGATATTAAGCGGAGATGACCTGACATAAATTGCACCTCCGGCATCGTCAACCGTATAATCTTTGATGAATTTTGATTTTGAAATTGTTACATTTTCCGTGTTCTCACAGGCTATCGCTCCACCGAAATTATATGCATAGTTATTGATGAACCTTGAATTTATGACAGTCAGATAACCTGCACCCATATAGACTGCTCCGCCATAAATCGCATACCCATCATTGAATGTGCAATTGTCGATTGTGACTTTTGAGTTTGGGTTCAAATCACTTGTATATATTGCTCCGCCATAATTGTTTCCGTAACTGTCTGCCTTGCTTCCGTATCCGTAATCGAATATGCAATTTTTTGCATCGATGTTTCCATGATTTGTTATTGACATGTCGGTTAATGTAACATTTGTTAATGTTAAAAATGAGTTTACGCTAAATCCGATACCGTCATATCGAATTATGGTTTTTAAAGGATTTGATCCTATTATATTTACCCTTTCTATAATTTTAGTGTTGTCCAATTCATATTCTCCATCGGAGAGATGTATATTGCAGTTTCCTTTTATCCTATCTGTTTTGAGGAATTTATAGGGATGTTGTAAAGATCCATCTCCGCTGTCATTTTCAGCTGATGAGTCGAAATAATAGTCATTGTTTGCATTTAAAATGCCATCATCAGTTTGTGAAATTGCAGTTTGAGTTTCATTAATATCGTCAGTTTGATTGTCTGTTGCATAACCTGATGGGATTATAAATATCATTAGAAATACAGCCAATAAAAATAGTTTATGATATTTATTCATGCTTATGCCTCCCAAAAAAATAAAAAGAAGTATAGAAGTTAAATTTTTAACTCCTATCTTCTAACTTTCAATGTTTTTTTGACAGTGTCTTTACCGTAGATTACCTGATATTTATATTTTTTACCAGCTTTAAGTTTTTTAAGTATGCTCTTTTTAATTTTAAAGGTTGCAACACCTTTTTTATTGGTTTTTGCAGTAATCTTTTTGCCTTTAATTTTAAGAGTTACTTTTTTGCCCTTGATAGGTTTTTTAGCTGAAGTTTTTAAGGTAACTTTAATTCTAACCTTTCTAGCTGATTTTTTGATTTTTAAGTTTTTAGCTTTAATAACGTTTTTGACTGTTACTTTAGCCTGTTGTGTTACCTTATCATAAGCTGCAATTACATTGTATGCATTTGGTTTGACAGCTAATGTGAATGCAGCATAACCGTTAGCGTTGGTCAGTGCACTTAAGGTTTTTCCGGCTATTTTCAAGGTTACTTTTTTACCTGCACCTACAGATTTTCCATCCACGGTTACACGTACGGTGTATTTGAATCCGTAATCTACTTTTGCATTGCTGGCCGCAATTATTTTAACAACAGGATTTGCCGGAGTGGTATTCTGCGGAGTTTCATTTTTAGCGGCAGTGTTGTTTGCTGAGATAACATTTGAATTAACGTTTTTAATGGTTTCATTTGCTGTTGTACCGTTGGCAGTCAATCCGTTTTTAACAATGTCCGCATTTGTATTTACAGCAGCTATTGCAGACTGACCTGTTGTTACAACATTATTGTTTGTTATTTTAGCACTGCCTTCACTAACAATGATACCAGTAGTATTTTCATTTACACCGCTTTGCGGTGAGACAATACTTCCTGTGTCCTTACCGTTTGCTTTGATATCATTTCCGTCAATTACAACATCAGTCTGATGAGTAATGACTCCGTATACATGGTTTCCGTTTACAGAAATGTTGTTATTTGAAATAAGTGTTCTGTTTTCCTCTACATAGACTCCATATACGGTATCTGACTCACCGGTAACGTTGTTGTTGGTTAAGTTAACCTCACTATCGCTTCCGTAGTCATCAAAGTAAACCGGATAGGTGACATTTGTGGCTTTTGCTGAAATGTTGTTGCTGTCAACGGCTCCTGTTGAGTCTCCGCCGATCTGCACACCGTTTGCATAATTGTTACCTGTTGATTTGACATCATTTCCTGAAATGGTTATATTGTCACAGAAATTGGTCATCAGTGCATATGCATAGCCATTGCCTGTCACATCAATGGTGTTGTCAGTTACTCTTGAATCTTGACATTGTTCTAAGTCCACACCGACAACAGTGTCGAATGTGCCGTTTACATGACTGTATTTGACACTGATTGTGTTTTTATTGAAGGTTACATTGTTGCTGTTTTCAATATTGACTCCTTTGGATTTGTAATTGTCAACAGATGGAATTTCAGCTTCAAGTTTGTTGTTTTCAAATACCAGGTTGTTTGCTTCATAACCGGTAACAGCTATTGTTTCAACTGTGCCGTTTGATTTAGCTGAATATTTGATGTTGTTGTCTGTGATTTTAACATTGCTTGCATAATCAATTTCAATGACATGGCTTTCCACATCATCCGGTGCATTGTAGGTTATGTTGTTGTTGGTTAAAACTGTATTGTCTCCTCCAATGTATATTAATGCATCGTCATTGCCTGTGAATTGCTTGTCTGCTATGAAATTGATGTTTTTTACAGACACATCATCACACTCGATTGACAAAGCGGTGTTGTTGAATACAGCATTATCCCCAGTGACTTTGACAGGTTTGTCAATGCTTATGATGCCCAGGTCTTTGAATTCGCCTTTGAATATTATCTCATCAAGGATGAATTCTTCTTTTAAATAGCCGTTTTCATCAAAGAAGTGATTGAATGTTTCAGGAGTGACAATATTGTTGACGCCTGTAACTGTTAAAGTGTTATTTGCTTCACTGCTTGCGAACTGCTCGGTTAAATCAGTGTATACGGCTGTGATATTGTATGATCCGATATTTTGAGTTATGCTGATTTTGTCTTTAGCTATACCATCAGCAACATCAATTGCTGTAACGAATACATTATCAATTCTTAACTCAACTTTACCTTTGTTTACAACACTTCCATCAGCTGAAGTGACAGTTATTGTATATTCAACAATGTCTCCCTTTAAAGCTGTGATATTATTGATTGCAATTGTAGTGGCTACAGTATTTTTGAACAATACCTCTTCAACTCCGTCAACTTTAGCAGAGACGAATTTAATTCCTGTTGCATCCAAATCATATGTAAATTCGCCGTTGGTTAAGACACCTTGAATATCTCCCTTATTGGTTGATATTATTACAGGCACCGGAACTGTAATAGGATTTTCCAGTTTGGAGACTGTTTCACCATCAGTGTATGAGTCAATTGCAACAGTTAGCCTGACATTGTTTCCGTCCTTGATTTCTGTATCATTGGTTATTGTTAAAATGGCCCAATTGTTAACGGTTGGTTTATATTTATTGTTTCCGCCAATGAATTCAGCTGGCTTATCATTGGTTCCCCACCAGTTCTTGTTTGCAGTTATTGCAGGTGCAACCTGTTCTGTTTGGTATCCATATACTGAAATGCCGTTTTCATCAGTGTTGTTGATTAAAACAGAGTTTTCCACATTAACGTTGGTTGCCCTTGAGTATATTGCTCCACCGTTTGTATCTGCAGTGTTACCTTCAAATAATGTATTTGATATGGTTAGTGTACCTGTTCTATATGGTGTCAGGCTTTCACCGGCAAAGTAGATAGCTCCTCCGCCTGATTGTTCCTGTCCGTTAGCATGGTTTTTAATGAATCTGGAATCTTTTATTTTCATGTTTGCATTTGAATGGGAGATGAATATTGCCCCACCGCTTGAGGTTGTCTGTGCCTGATTATTTTCAAATGTTGTGTTTGAAATTGTCATGCCGGCCAGTTGTTGGGCAAATATTGCTCCTCCGCCTGAATTGTCGTTACCGGTAGCAATGTTGTTTTCAATTACTGAGTTTTCAATGCTTATTGTCGGTTCTTTTGCAAGTGAACCGTGTGAAAATACAGCTCCTCCTAAACGTGCAGTGTTGTTTGCAATGGTTGAATTTATAATTGTTAATTTACCTACATTGTAGATTGCTCCACCATTGTTTTCACCTGCTGAGGAATTGGCCAGTGTACAGTTAATTATTGTCAGTTCATTTGAGTTTCCAAGTAATGCACCGCTTTCTTCGGAAGTGAATCCGTTAACGAAAATTAAGTTTTTAAGAATTACTTTTGCATCTTCACCAACATAAAGAACTCTGTTACTGTTTTGAGCATCAATTATGACTTTTCCTTCACCAGTGATTGTTAAATCATCGGATATGATTCCTAGATCGCCTGTTTTATAGGTTCCTTCAAGAATTACAATTTGGCCTTTTTCGGCAAGTTTTAAAGCCTGCTCCAAACTGGCTACAGAAGTGTCCCTGTCACCGTCATTGTTGTCGTCACCTTTTGTTGAAACATAGATTACCTTAGGTTTAACTGCAAATGGGAAGATGACTTCATCATTTAATACTTTTACTGTAATTTCACTGTCAAGATATGCGTCACGAGTGTATTCCACACTTGCTTTTGCGTCTTTAACTTTTACATTCTCATTCAGGATTCCGCTGCTTGAGGTGAATGTCACATCAAATCCATCAGGCAATTTACCTGCATAATCTGCAATTTCACCAGCAGTTGAGTTGGTTTTGTCAAATGTTGCGGTGATTGTCAGTACTCCTTCATCAGAGACAGTGTATGAAGCGTTCATGACAATCCAGCTTGAAACTGTAATTGACGCATCAGCATTTGCTTTTGCATTATCTCCCCAGTAGTTATTGACAGCATTGATTTTTGATGTGTGGACACTGCTTGATTTATTTAATGCAATGCCATTTTCATTTAAAATTACAGAGTTTGAAATTTCAAATTCACCATTGTTTACATAAATTGAGTTTCCATCTTTTGCTGTGTTATTGATGAATAAACAGCCGTCGACTTTAACATTAACATTATTGCCGGTTGTGTAGATTGCACCACCGTTTACTGCCGCATTATTGTTGATGAATTTTGAATTGGATATTGTTAAATCGACCAATCCGCTTCCGATGTTAATAAATATTGCTCCACCATTTCCACCAGAAGTGTGTGTTGCCTTATTGTCAATGAATGTATCATTATTTATTTTAATTGTTTTATCTGTTTTTGATGAGGTTATATAGATTCCGGCACCGTTTCCAATGCTGTTGTTTCTAAATATTGAGTTTTCAATTACCGCATCACATCCATCAAGTTTAATTAAACCGTATTGTTGAGTGGTATTGTGATTGAGGAATTCACAGTCCTTAATTACAATTGAAGTGTCAGAGGCAGCAGATACAACTCCACGTTTAATGGTGTTTTCATGGAATTTAGAGGAAGTTAAGTTCAAACTGCCTTTTTTAATGTGAATTATACCTCCACTAGTTCCGGTAGCCTTATTTAAATAGAATTCACAATCGGAAATCACAACACTGGTTTCATCTTGATTGACAACAATGGACCCAACAGCTGAACTTGCATTTGTGAATTTGATATTTGTCAGGTTAAGGTTTGCATAATTATCGAATATTTTTGTCAAATTACCGTTGATTAAAACATTTCCTTCACCTATAATATTCATGTCCTTTTCAAGTACAATGGTTTTAGCGATTGTGTAATTGCCTTCCAGTATGACAATTTTTCCTCTTTGAGCGATTTCAATTGCATGTTCAAGGGTTGCTAGAGGAGATGAACGGGTACCGTTGTTTGCATCATCTCCGGTTGCAGACACATAAACTACTTCAAGAACAACAGGCACTTTAACGTTGATTGTTGTAGTGTTTATCTCATTTGATGAAGTGATTGTAACTGTGTCTTCTCCGCCTTCATATGCAGTATATGTGAATTTAGCGACATTGTTTTCAGTTGTGATCTTTTGAGCATCCAATAAACCTGTGACTGCAGCCGCACTGACTTCAAATTCAGGGATTGAATCGGTTAAAACTGCTCCTGTATTGGTATGTGTAAAGTCAACTGTGAATTCGATTTGATTATCTATATTTACAATGTCATCTGTCAGGTTGTTTGAAACTGTCATGACAACCCAGTTGGATGAATCAGCTTGAGGGCAGTCAACGTTTATAGTGTCCCAACCGTAATCATCTTCCTCCTCATATGTTCCAACACCGTTCAGTGATGAAGGATTGCCGTTTGTTCCCCACCAGTTGTATTGTGCATTTACTTCAAATTTGCCGTTGTTGTAAATGGTTTTATGATTTGCATTGTTCAATAAAATGGAGTAGTTTACGGTCAGTTTACCCTGATTATATATTGAATCGCCATAGGTGGTTGCAGCATTATTGTTGAATATTGATTTTGTTATTGTTGCAACGCCGTCACTGCCAATTGATATTGCTCCACCATAAGTTTTGGCATTGTTGTCAATGAATTTGGAGTTTGAAATATCCAATTTACCGTTACTGCGAACTGCAGCACCGAATCCTATAGTATTATTGTTGTTAATAAAATCTGAATCGGCTATTTCAATATTGGTTTGGGAAGTTCCAAATGAATTAGTTGATCCGGTGATTACAGCCTGATTTACTTTATTGTCCAGGAATTTGGATGATTCTATTATAAGGTTTCCGCCACCTTGTGAGAAATAGACAATACCATATGAAGTTGTGATTGTATTGTTCCTGAATATTGTATTGTTAATGGTAATGTCTTTCTCTTTGGTGGACATTTGAATAATGTCCCCACCAGTATTGTTTGAAAAAGCACTGCCGTTTATTTTAATGTTTCCATTTGAATAAACAAGATAGTTGCCATAGTTGCTGTTCAATACGGTGATGTTGTTGAGTGTCAATTCACTAC
Organism: uncultured Methanobrevibacter sp.; assembly: GCF_946408925.1. Lineage (GTDB taxonomy): Archaea > Methanobacteriota > Methanobacteria > Methanobacteriales > Methanobacteriaceae > Methanocatella. The sequence continues at coordinate 1,663 of NZ_CAMJUE010000058.1, read as the reverse complement.
CATAAACATATGCAACTCCACCGTGGCCTGTGACATTTTGAATGATGATGTTGGAAAGTTCAAATTTATCCAAACTTTCACCATAGTTCATGAAGAACAATCTTCCTTTTCCTTCAGCATCAATTGTAACTTTTCCATTACCTGTAACTTTTAAATCGCCTGTTATGTGGAAATTGGCACCGTTATATGTTCCTTCATTGATGATTATTTCACCTGATCCTCCGCTTACAAGTGCAAGTTCCACAGCTTTTGATATGCTTGCAACCGGATACTCCTCAGAACCGTTATTGTCATCACTACCTTTCTTATCCACATAGATGGTTCCATAGTATGGTTCAACCCCCTTAGCGAAGCTTAAAGTTTTTATTGCATCTTCACATTTGGCTGTGACAATTGCGTCAACATCAACAACGGTGTAGATGACATCCTTAGTTGTTCCTTTTGATATTTCAACGCTTTGAGGTTCAATACTTCCACTGTCTGATGTGAATGTGACTGTGAATGTTTTTGGAATTTCTCCACCTGCCAATTCCTGGATTTCGCCGGAAGTGGTGTTTACATGGTTAAAGTCAACTGTCAGTTTTACTTTATCACCGACAAGCACTTCAGTTGCGTTTGCTTCAACATTCATGATCACCCAAGTGTTGATGGTAATGTTATTTCCGTCAACTGTCTCTTTTGGATTGTTGACTCCCCACCAGTTATTGTTTGCAATGACCACTTCAGGTTGGTTATTGTCATAATTGGCGGTTACGGTATTTTTAATATTTAAAGCGTTTACAATTGATGAATATGAAATATCCATTTTTGAATTTTCAAGATAAATTGCAGCTGCACCTTCCTGTGCAGCGGTGTTGTTTTCAAATATTGAATTTGTAATTGTAAGCATGGATGGCTTTAATACTGTTGGGTCTGTGCTTACCATTCCTGCATAAACTGCTATTGCTGATGCATCCTTAAGTGCTGAGTTGTTGCATATTTTACAATTGTCGAATGTTGCAGTGACATTGGTTAAATATATTGCACCCGGAAACTGGTCTGCAGTGTTTTTGAAGAATTCAGACTCTGAAACATCCAATTTTGAAGCCTGAATATATAATGCTCCACCATTGTTTGCCTTGTTGTTTGAAAATGTTGACTTTTCTATTGCAACATTTAAACCTGTATCATAAGCTGATTGAGCAGCGCATATTGCTCCTCCCCAACCGGATACTTGAATATTGTTGAATGTTGATTTTATGACTTTAAGATTTCCTTTTGTATAATACGCATAAATTGCTCCTCCACGACCAGCTTTCAGGTTATCGAAACTGCAGTTTTCAACAACAATGTTGATGTCTAATAGGTCTGTTTTGCTGTTTCCTTCAACATATATTGCAGCTCCACGTAAAGAAATTTCATTGTCTGTGAATTTAATGTTTTTGAATGTCACATTATTGGTTTCAATTGTGAAAAATCTGTTTGCATCTAAACCTGTAGCATTAAATATCACATTGCCCTGACCTATGATGGTAATGTTTTTGTCACCGTCAATCAGGATATTATTTTGACTGTAGTTACCTTCCTTGATAACTATAATACCTGACCCTGCTTTTGCAAGTTCAATTGCTTTTGTAATGTTGAATACCGGACTGTTTTCAGAACCGTCATTTTCATCGCTACC
>NZ_CAMJUE010000057.1 GCF_946408925.1 uncultured Methanobrevibacter sp. | reverse complement strand
AATGGCATTATGTTTGGAATATTTCACACTAAAAGATTCGTAAATATAAACTTATAATCCATGAGTTTAAATATAACAATTGTTAATAAATTACTCATGTGATAAAATGGAATTTACATTGAAATATAAGCAAACTACAGAAACAAGACAACTGAATGAAAACTACACTATAAAAGACCTGCTGGATGATTTGGAATTATCCTCCCAAACAACTGTTGCAAAACAGAATGGTGAACTGGTTATAGAAGAAACAGTCATTGGTGATGGTGATGAAATCCAATTGGTTCAAATAATCTATGGAGGATAGTTATTTGTGTGCAATAACCACCATAATATAATCATTCTCCTTGACATGGCTTTCAACACGGCTGAAACCTGCATCAAGAAGATATTTCTCTAAATCAGCTGCAGTATAGACATGCATCCCTTCAACTGTCGCCAGCCACATTTCATCATCTGGATGGTTGCCGTCAGTTCCTTGTGCAATCATAAACTGTCCGCCAGGCCGGATCACTCTTGAAACTTCCTTAAAACTTTCCCCAATCTCCGGCCAGAAATAAATTGTCTCAAAGGCGCTCACCAGATTATATTCCTCATCGCCAATCGGCATATCCTGAACATCCGCCTGAATGATTCTGCATCTTCCATCATCAACCGCCTTTCTGTTCTGTTTGATGGACGCTTCAACGGATACCTCGGAGTAATCCAGTCCATCAACATTTGAATCTGTCAGCTTAAGGAACTTTTCAATGTTCACTCCACCGCCACAGCCGATATCAAGTATTCGGTCATTTTTGCCTACATTTACAATCCCGAATGCAAATTCGGAGATTTCCTTGTGGTTCATGTTCATATTCTCAATTGTCTCAAAGCCCTCCTCGTCGTGGGGCTTCCTGCACTGTGTAATCTTTTCGGCCACCATAATCAAAACCTATTAATCATCATTGTAATATATTTAATATTGGTGATTAAATGGATAATAAGATTATCGCAATTATTATAGCAATCATTGTCATAGCGGTTGCCGGAGGATATTTCCTATTTGTGGGCTCCGGCGACACAGTGACAATCGGATATTTGCCGTCAGACCATGATGCGGCACTCTTTGTTGCAGACGCTCAAGGCAAATTCCAGGAAAACGGCATCAAAACCAAATTGGTGCAGTTCAACAATGGCGGGGACCTGATGACTGCCATGGCCAGCGGAGATGTTGATGTGGGTTATGTTGGAATCACACCTGTGCTTTCATCAATCGCTAACGGCGTGCCTGTAAAGGTCATATCCGCAGCACAGACTGAAGGATCCGGAATTGTCGTTGCCAAAGATTCCGGAATCGACGATGTTAAGGATTTGGCAGGTAAAAAAATAGCAACACCCGGTGAGGCTTCAATACAGCACATGCTCTTAACATACTACTTAAAGGAGAACGGTATGGATATCAGTGATTTAAAGGTTTCAGCAATGAAAGTTCCTTCAATGAACGATGCGCTCAAGACCAATAAGATTGATGGTATGATAACATTTGAGCCTTATGTAAGCATTGCTGAGAAAAACGGCGCTAAGGTTCTGGCAGGTTCACAGGATATTCTTCCGGACCATCCGTGCTGTGTAGTGGTTGCATCCGACAAGTATATTGAAAAGCATCCTAACGAGACTGGGAAAATCCTTGAAATACACGAGAACGCAACTGAATTCATCAACAAGAACACTGATGAAGCTGCAGGAATGCTTCCAAAGGATATTGTAAGTGATGTTGAGGTTGAGAAAATGTCAATGTCAAGCTTCCCGTTCATATCCGGTTTGAATGAATCCTACAGGCAGGATGTGATGGATTTCATGAATCTTGAAGTTGAATTGGGTGTTTTAAAAGAGCCATTGTCACAGGATAAGATTTTCTGGCAGGGCAATTAAAACTTTAAATGATAGATTTAGGATGATACTATTCTAAATCTATTTAAACTATTGCAAAATTTGTTTGTGATGTTGGAAAACCATAATCGTTTAGTGCAGTCAATTGAACACATTCATTTGCATCATTAAATTTGAAAGTAACTTCGACTTTGATTATGTCATTGCCAATGATTATTTCAACATGGCCGTTTGGATTAATGAGGTATTTTTTTTCGATTCCCACTATTTTTGAAGCACTGACGATTTCAAGATTGACTGGAAGAAAATTTTCATCGAAATCCAAGAAAACTCCAAATGCCAAGTCAATGGATTTTTCATGAGTATAATCGTTTTTGATTTCAATATTGATGACATCCAAATCATAGTCATAAGTGTATTCGGCTTCAAACTGTTTAATATGCATAATGTCTCCTCCTGTTTGCATTTTTTTTTTAATTAAAGTTATTATATCTATTTCTTCTTCATTCAATATATTAATTACGATACACAAATCTTCTTTTTTATCATATTCGTAGAGTAATTGAAAAATGCTAGTTTCATTTAAGGATTTTTCAATACCAACTAATTTTTCGTTACAAATTTTAGTGTTTACGGTATTTAAATCGATGCTTCTTTTTTGTGCTCGTTTTAATGCATGGTATTTATCATTAATACCGTAAGGATTATTTTTTACGTTCTTCAAGGTGTCTATGGTGTCTTCAACATAATAGTCCATTCGAATCCTCCATTATTATTATTTTTAATATTTCATATAATATTATGAATTAAATTATATATAAATCTATATAGATTAATTAAATGGTAACTTTTTTAAATATATATTAAACAAATTAAAATCAATATTGTTATGAACTTGTAATTCTTACTTTGTATGATATAATTTTAAATTAAATTAGATTTGTTTTAATGAATGTTTTGATATGTGTAAGTGTAGTAATTTGTATCGGATGAATTGTTGTCACAGGATAAGATTTTCTGGCAGGGCAACTGATTTGGTTGCCTTTTTTCTATTTTTTCTATTTTTTCATGAGTGTTTTTTGGACTCATGATTATATGTCAATGTTATAATTGGATATTGTCAAGGATTCAGGTAATTCTAATTGTATATTTTATTTTTTAAATTTACTCATTTTGTAAAATTTTCAAGTCAAAATTTATCTAATTGTATAACTTTATATATAATGAAAGTTAAATAATTAATTAACTATTTTTTCTAATAGTTCAAATGACAGAGGTAAAACAATGAAAGTTACGAAAAGACTACTTCTTGTTGCTTTGCTACTTTCTTTAATATTGTCCATCGGAGCGGTGACTGCTCAGGACAATATGACTTTCGAGAAAAGCAACTTACAAGACATTTCAAGAGAAACAATTCATCAGAATGATGAACAGTCAACTCATGACGATGTTATCAATGAAAATAATGAAGATTACAAATTAAAAGATGATATTGCCATATCCTACGATTTTTCATATATTCAAAACTGGATAAATTCCGCTAACGAGGGAGATACAATTTATCTCAACGGCGGACAATATTCAAATTCAGGAGGTCCGATTAATGTAACAAAAAATAACATTACAATAATTGGAGGCTCACAGTCAAATCCTAACTCAATAGCCACACTGGATGGAAATGAAATATCAGGCATAATGAATATTGCCGCAAGCAATGTGGTTATAAAGGGCATCAAATTCATAAATGGATATGCGCCTATTATTCAGAAGTATGATATAAATGTGGATGGTTATGTTAATATGATTACAGATGTGGGTGCTGTTGACATAACAGGTTCAAACTGTAAATTAATCTCATGCAGTTTTATAAATAATGTTGCAACCTGTGATGCCGGAGCCATTAAAATAGGACCGGATACTAGAAATAATATTATAGATTATTGTGTTTTTGAGATTAATAATGCAAGAGATGGCGGTGCTATTCTTATAAAGGGGGAGGATGTTTCCATATTGAACTCTAATTTCACCAATAATTATGCATCAGGTGGTGGTGCAATTTTCTCAACTGGCATGAATGCAATTATTGACAATTGCAATTTTATTAACAATTGTGCAGATTTTGACGGGGGAGCTATAGGGTTATACGGATTCAATTCCACTATAATCAACTCCAACATCATCAACAGCTCATGCAATCGTGATGGAGGAGCAATTTCTATTGGTGGAGATAACATTACCGTTAAATGCAATAAATTCAGGGATAGTCATTCCCGAAGACATGGTGGGGCAATTTTTATTTATGATAAGAACAATTGTGTTGTCGAAAACAATAAGTTTCTTAACAGCACTGCTGGCGAAAACGGTGATGACATTTGGATAAAAGGAGTAAACAATCAGGTTTTAAACAATTCTTTTTACTATAAATCCATGGGAGTCTATGAAGACAATCCAGGCAGCACCATTATTGAAAACAATGCTGAAAATGTTGAAATCTATCAAATAAATGTTAACTCCTCTTTTGCTGATTTTGTCAGCAGGACAATACAGCTTCCAATATATATTACTGATATTTTTGATGCTCCAGTGTCCGGAACAGTGACCTTATACGGTTGGGGCGACCAGACACTGGTGGACGGAAAGGCAATGTTTTTCATCAATCTACCGTCAAATCCAACAGTTTTAAAATCCTATGTGAAGTATAGGGATGAAATAAAAAACATCACTATTGAAAGCATTGCACATGATTCGATTGAAAGCATAACCCAAAACGCTAATGATGATATAATCGTCAAGCTTGCATCTGGTGCTACAGGCACTGTCATAGTAAATATCAATGGAGTTAATTATATTGCGGATGTGTCAAACGGAACCGCCACAGTCAAGCCTAAAGGTTTGGTTAATGGAGAATACGCTGCTATTGTATTATATTCAGGTGATGATGAGTATTCTAATGAATGGAGCATTATCTCAATCAACATCACACAGTCTCCCGTGTATAAGATAGCTCAAAACAAGGACATTGATGTCATGTATAGTGGCAAGGCAGAATATAAAGTGCTTGTCACTAGGGATGGCAAGCCTGTCGCCGGTGAAAACGTTGTAATCAGTTTCAACGGCAAGAATCATAATGTCAAAACAGATGCAAACGGTTATGCAACCCTGAACCTTGACACAAACATCAGGCCAGGATCATACAATGTTAAAGCCACTTGTAATGGTGTAAGCGCAACCAACAAGGTCACTGTAAAGCAAATCATTAAGGCTTCCGACAAGATGGTTAAAAAGTCCGCCAAGACAACTAAGGTCAAGATCTCCTTGAATAAGGTTGACGGCAAGTACCTTAAAGGCAAGACCTTGCATGTGAAGTTCAATGGCAAGACTTATAAGGTCAAAACCAACTCTAAAGGTGTTGGAACATGGAATGTCAAGAAATCCATGCTCAAAAAGCTTAAAGTCGGCAAAAAGGTTAAATATACAATAACTTATGGAAAGGACACCTTGACCAAGAAATTGACTATTAAAAAATGATGGAATTAAACTAGAGGTTAAAAAAATGAAAGTTACAAAAAAACTACTATTTGTTGCTTTGCTACTTTCTTTAATATTGTCCGTTGGAGCGGTTACTGCCCAGGACAATATGACTTTCGAGAAAAGCAACTTACAAGACATTTCAACAGAAAAAATTAATCAGAATGAAGAACAATCCCCTCTGGATGAGGTTGTCGAGGAACATGATGATTCCAAACTGAAAGATGGTGAACCGGATGTTGCCAGCTCATATTCATTTTCAGATATTCAAGACATCATAAACTCCGCTAAGGAAGGAGACACGATTTATCTAGATGGCAACGAATATTCGGGACCAAACACAATTAATGTTAATAAAACTATTATTATTGTGGGAGGATCCAAGTCCAATCCGGACAGTATTGCAACTCTAAATGCATATCGTCTGGTAAATATAATGAAGGTCACTGCGGATAATGTTGTGATAAAAGGCGTTAAATTCATAAATGGTAATGCCAGTGGGGATAATAATAGGGGAGGAGCTATTCAGTGGTCAGGTAATGATGGAATTGTAAGTAATTCCTGCTTCATAAATAATTATGCATCCAATACTGGCGGAGCTATTCAGGTTAATGGTAAAAACTTCAGGGTTGAGCACTGTAATTTCACTAAAAACAATGCAGACCATGGAGGAGCCATCAAATTCGATGACGAATATGGTATTGTGAATGACTGTATATTCATTTCAAATTCTGCCGATGTTTCAGGCGCCATTGGATGGAACGGTAAGGGTGCCATTATAAATAACTCCTATTTTGAAAATAATTCCGCTAAGAGTTGGAATGGAGCAGTCGGGATATTTGAAGATGTAATTTTAAGCAATTCTTATTTCGTTAAAAATTCAGCTAATCAAAAAGGTGCAATTGAGGTAGGGAGTTATTCTACTGTAAAAAACTGCACTTTCATTAACAATTCAGCCAACGAATCTGGTACTTTGAGCATTGAGGGTCGTGATTGTGTTGTGAAAAACTGCACCTTTAAAGATAATTCTGCAGGAGATGGGGGTGCAGTTAAATGGTATGGTAGAAATGGCGTTTTAACAAATTCATCATTCATAAATAATTCTGCCAATTATGGAGGAGCATTCTATTCCTCTTATTATGGAGTTAATGTGACTGGGAATAATTTCACTGGTAATTCAGCTAAGGTATTGGGTGATACAATGTATATTTCCGGTACAAATAGTGTCATAGCCAATAACTCTATTGACAATTCCAATTCCGACAAGTATGCACTCCATTTCACCAGTCCTGAAAATATAATTGAGGACAATAATTTCTCCAATCCTGAAATGGCAGTTAGGGGTCAAGGAAGCATTATTGATGTTGAGGATGTCTACATGGGAGTTATAGGGTCTATTATTTCAATTCCAGTTTATGTGCATGATTCTGATGGAAATCCCTTAAATGGTGAAGTTTTACTATCTGGATATGGTTCTCAACCATTGGTTGATGGTAGAGCTATTTTTGAGATAAGTTTACCTAACTATGTGGAAAATTTGACATTAACGATGAGTTATGGTATTAAAAATAGGGCTTTTGATGTTATTGTCATTGACCATTTAATTCTAAACATCACCCAACCTGACAGTGACTCGGATGATGTTCTTGTTCGGTTGATTTATGGTGCAAAGGGCATTGTGATGATTACAATCAACGGCAAAAACTATGCTGAAAGGGTTGTTAACTCTTCAGCACGAATCAAAATAGATGCTTTGGTGAATGGTGATTACAATGCTATAATATATTATTCTGGGGATTATAATTATAATGGTGAAGAAAAAAACATTACTGTTGCTGTAAAGCACAATCCTGTCTATAAGCTTGCTCAAAGCAAGGACATTAGTGTGGCATACAGTGGCAAGGCCGCTTATAATGTATTGGTCATAAAGGATGGAAAGCCAATTGCTGGTGAAAACGTCATTATCAGTTTCAACGGTAAAAACCATAACGTCAAAACCGATGCCAAGGGTTATGCGACATTAAACATTGATACAAGCGTCAAGCCTGGATCATACAATGTCAAAACCACGTATAATGGTATTAGCGTAACCAACAATTTGAAAATCACTCAGATAATCAAGGCATCAGACAAGAAGGTTAAAAAGTCTGCCAAAATCACTAAGGTCAAGATTTCCTTGAGCAAAGTTGACGGCAAGTACCTGAAGGGCAAGACCTTGAAGGTGAAGTTCAACGGCAAGACCTATAAGGTTAAAACCAACTCTAAGGGTGTCGGCATCTGGAAGGTCAAGAAATCCATGCTTAAAAAGCTTAAGGTAGGTAAAAAATACAAATACACTGTTACCTACGGCAGGGACACTTTGACCAAAAAATTGACAGTTAGAAAATAGGGAGATAAACCTCTCTATTTAAATACTTTTTTTACAATATATTTATATACTATAATCTATATAACATATGTTATTACAATTATAACAATTGTGATAAAAACCAACTATAGGAGGAAAATAATATGTGTGAAATATTTTGTTTTAATTCAAATACGCCAAAGCAAGTAAATGAATGCCTGGAATGTTTTTATAATCACTCTGACGAACATCCGCACGGATGGGGATTGGCAACTATGCAGTCCGATGAATTTATTATACAAAAAGAGCCGGTAAAAGCTTCATGCAGTCAACACTTGAAAGACATATTATCCAATCCTGTTGTTGGTAAAAACATATTCGCTCACATCAGGTTAGCTACTGTTGGTGAAATAATATCTCCCAATTGCCACCCGTTTATAGAAGCTGATGACAACAACCGATCATGGATGTTAATCCATAACGGAACCATTTTCGACTATCCCGAACTTGACAAGTACGTGGATAAGGAAAATGGCGACACTGATTCTGAGCGAATATTACTATATATAATAGATAAGGTCAATGAATTTGAAAATGCCAAAGGAGCGCCGTCAACAATAAAGGAACGATTCGCCCTTTTGACTAAAATCATTTCGGACCTGTCTAAAAACAACAAACTCAATTTAATGATTTATGACGGGGATTTGACTTATATTCATTCGAATATGCGTGAATCCCTATACTATCTTAAAAATGATGACGGGTTTCTCATAGCTTCCACTCCGGTAAACGATGAGGAAAACTGGAAGGAAGTCGAACTGAATAAGGTATTTGGCCTCATTGACGGCAATATTATATTCGAAAGTGAGGAACATGAAAATGAATTCATATTTACAGAGCATCATGAAAAAATCATGAAAGACTATTTAAAATCACTGGATCAGGATTGATACTAATGATTGATGAGGAAATAATCAGAAATAAGTTATATGCAGAGTTTATAAAGCCAACAAACCAGAAAAAGAATTTCATCGGAATAGAAATTGAAATTCCAATCATTAATCTTGATAAAAAAGCGGTTGATTTTGATGTTGTACACGAAATCACCGCCAAATTTCAAAAGCAATACGCTGATTTTAAAAGCGATGGAATAGATTATGACGGCAATGTCTTTGCACTTAAAAATCCTAAAACCGATGATATGGTATGCTATGACTGCTCCTACAACAACATTGAATTTGCAATGGGTCGTGAAAAGGAGCTGTTTTCAATCCATGAAAGGTTTGCTGAATACTACTCATTTGTAAAGGAATCATTCGAGGAGCATAATCATACATTGACCGGAATGGGAATAAATCCATATAGGAAATATAACGTCAACGAACCTATTCCCTCCGAAAGGTATCTGATGCTTTATCATCACTTGCAATCCGTTGACAATTATAAAAACACTCCGATGTATTTCCATAACTATCCGGAATACGGAATGTTTTCATCCGCATCACAGGTGCAGCTGGATGTGAACAAAGAAAACCTTATCCAGACAATCAATGTGTTTTCAAAAATAGAGCCAATCAAGGCATTGCTTTTTTCAAACTCAGTGCTCTACGGTGAAAATAATCAGTTCACATGCTTCAGGGACGCACTGTGGGAATACTCAACCCACGGCGTAAACCCTCACAATATCGGAGTCTATGATGTGGACTTTAAGGATATTGATGGCCTTCAGTCATACCTTGAGTCACTGAACATGTACTGTGTAATGCGTGACGGAGCATATATCAATTTTCCTTCAATCAATCTTTTGGAATACTTCTCAAAGGAATATGTTCACGGTGAAATCTACTGTAGAGGTCACTACCGTGAAATAGACATCAAACCCTGTGTCAATGATATCAAATATTTAAGACCGTTCAAATTCATCAATCTTACATTCAGGGGAACAGTTGAATTTAGAAGCATTTGCACTCAACCGATCAATGATTCAATGTGCGTTGCGGCTTTCCATTTGGGTTTAAAAGACAAATTGGATGAACTCGAAGAGATTATAGAAAATGATGAGGTCATTTACCACAAGGGATACACAGCCGGCGAGCTTAGAAAACTCTTAATTCAGGATAAAATTCCTGAATTCATCAATCAAAAGGAATTGTCAGGACTTGCTCGAAACATTGTTGATTTGGCGGCTGACGGTCTTGGCGAAAGAGGTATCGGTGAGGAAATATTTCTAAAACCGTTATATGAGCGAATTAAAAATCATTCAAATCCTGGAAAAGATATTATCCAATCAATTCAAAATGGTATTGAAATTGAAGAAATAATCAGGGATTATGGAAAATTGGACATAACTATTTAATATCAAGTTAATACAAAAACATATTTAAGTGGGAGATTAGTATGATTTTAAAAAATTTGTCTACTATACCAGCCAGTGAAATATTTGCGGGGTCATTTGGCATTGAATGGGAAAGCCTGCGTGCAAAAGGAGATGGTGAGCTGTCTTTAACTCCGCATCCGGCTATTTTTGGAGATAAACTAACCAATCCTGTTGTCACTACCGATTTTTCAGAAAGCCAGATTGAAATTATCACTCCAACATTCAATACTCTTGATGAGGCATTCGATTCATTTTCATTATTGGCAGATCTTGTTAACTCATCACTTCCCAAAGATGAATACCTGTGGTTTCAGTCAATACCTTGTATTCTGCCTTACTGGGATAAGATTCCAATTGCCCAGTACTCCGATGAAGGGGAGGACTCTCAAAAGTACCGTGAGGATCTGGCCAAAAAGTACGGTGTCAAAAAGCAGATGATTTCAGGCGTGCACTTTAACTTTTCATTTACAGACGAGTTTTTAGAAAAACTGTATGAAATCGAAAATTATGATGCAACATTCAAGGAATTCAAAAATGATGTTTATTTGAAAATAACCCGTAATTACCTTAGATATTGCTGGATGATTATTTATCTCACAGGATGTTCAATAGGTTCACACAGCACATTCTCCAATGACTGCATTCACCTGATGGATGCAAAGGATGACTATGGAAGTTACTATTCCACAAGAGGCCCTTCATTTAGAAACGCTTCATGCGGTTATAAGAACTTAAAGGATTTGTATCCCTCATATGATTCCGTTGATGCGTTCACTCGAGATGTTTGGCAGTTTATTGAAAATGATGATTTATCAGAGGCCAAGGAGTTATATACTCAAATCAGATTGAAGCCTAAAAATCCAAAGGACGTGTTGAATTCCCTTAAAGATGACGGCATTGAATATATTGAGATTAGGACATTGGATATCAATCCGTTTTATCAGTGCGGTCTTGTAAGGCATGATATGAATTTCCTGCATTTGTTTTTAATTTATATGCTGGTCAAAAAGGAGTCAGATTATCCTCTATGGCAGCAGGAAGCTAAGATTAATGAGGAAAATGTTGCCGAAAGGGCTTATGTTGATTCAATGAGATTGCTTCGTGACGGTGAGGAAGTGACACTTAAATCTTGGGCGGCAGATATAATAAATGAAATGTATGGAATGTGTGAGGTTTTGGGAATCAATGAAGATCATACCTTAAAACTGATGCTTGACCGTATCGCCAATCCTGATTTGACATATGGAAAAAGATTATTGAAATTAATAAAGGATGACGGATATATCAACACTCACATGATTCTCTCCAAGAACAACAAAAAAACCAGCATCAACAATTTAAAAAATATTGAAGATGAAAAATGTGGTGAGTTAAGAAAATATGTCAATCTTGCATTGGTGGGCAGATAACTGGTTTTTTGTTTGATATTTTTTACAAAAACATTTAAATATTTTGGAAATAATAATAAAAATTAGGGAAAATATAACAATTGTTAATTTAGTCTTAAAAAGCAATATATTTATATTAAACCCTTTAAAGTTACTATTGTAATTAATTTAAATTAATTTACGGTGATACTAA
>NZ_CAMJUE010000056.1 GCF_946408925.1 uncultured Methanobrevibacter sp. | reverse complement strand
AGCAGAAATATGATTGTAACCCAGTTCTGGATGATATTGCTCATGTGATATTCAGAAGCGATTGATGGAATTACAATTGTAACTGCGTTTACCGCAAAAACTGTGAAAAATGACAATACAGTGCAGATTACTAATATCAGATTTTTCTTTTCCATTAAAATAATATATTAATTTTGAGAGATATAATCATTTTTATTCAGTATTTAATTCAGTGAAAGATTATTATGAAACTTCGTTTAGAAAACATTTACCTTCCACAGATTCACATGGAACTTTGATTAGAGAACTAGAAAATTCTCCTTTCAGAAAAGAAAATGAACTTGGAGAAAAATTAAGGATATTGAGAAATAATAGAAATCATGCAGATTATTTCAAAAGAAAATTTAGATTAAATAAAGTTAACTCCTCTAAAAAGAAAAGCGAAGAAGTTTTTTCATTATTAGATCAATTATCTAAAAATCCATTAAGATTAATGAAAAAATAATTATTTTTTTAATTTGCTCATGAGCCCGCTCATTCTGGCATAATGGAACATGTACAGCTGAACGTATCCCGCATTTTTGCCGAACTCTTCCATTCCAAATTCACGAACCTTTGAAACGCTGATATCCTTTCCGTCAAAGTAAAGGTGTGAAACTATCCTTTTTATCCAAACATCGGACGGAAAGGCTTCCCTGAAGTTAAACCCATATAACAATATGCAGTCTGCCACTTTGGGACCTACGCCCGGCACCTCAAGTATTGTTTCAAAGGCCTCATCATAGCTCATCTTGAAAATTTCCAAAAGGTCCATTTCAAGTGTAAATAACTCGCTTGCCCTTCTCATGTATGGTGCTCTATATCCCACACCGCAATTCTTAAGATTATTTTCACAGCTTTCAATATCTTTAATATCTGACAAATTAAATTCCTCTTCATCATCCAAGTATGCTTTTGCAAGCACATTACTTTGAGGAAACATGCAGTAATCCATGTGCTGTTTTCCCCATTTTTGCTTGATGAGAGAAATCGATTTGGTCCATCTTTTGATGGAATTGTTTGCAGAGCATATCGATGAGATTACACACTCAAAGGGATCATCTGCCAGAAAGAGTCTCAATCCGTTGCAGAACCTTGACATGTCCTCAAGTTCCGGCTGATTGTCCAGATATCTGTAGAACTTGCTTAAGTCATAATCCAAGTCAAATATGTATCTAAGTTTGGAAACGGCTTTTTCATCATTCAGATTGAAATCAAGATACTCGCCAGACTGTTTTACTTTAAAAACAAGAGGTTTGCCGTCAACAGTTACGGCATTTGAAAATGTGTCTTCATTCAGTCTCCATGGAGGCTGTGAGGTCTGGCCTGAATTGATTGTCAAATCCAGGTTGATGGGAGCTTTGATAATCATAAGCGAACAGCCACATTGTTTTTCTTAAGGTACTCCTTGACGGTGCCTATGGAATATTGATTGAAATGGAATATGCTTGCTGCAAGAGCTGCTGAAACATCGGTTTTTTCAAACACGTCCAATATGTGTTTTGGCTCGCCGACACCACCGCTTGCAATCACCGGAATGTCTACCGCATCGTTGATTGTCCTGTTGAGTTCGATGTCATAGCCGTTCTGGGTTCCGTCACCGTCCATACTGGTCAAAAGTACTTCTCCGGCTCCGCGCTCCTGACATTCCACTGCCCACTGGACTGCATCGATGCCTGTGAATTCACGTCCTCCGTAGATGCTTGTGTCAAACCAGCAGTAGCCCTTTTCGGTTTCGATTACAGTCTTGTCCTTGGCGTCATCGGGATGTGAAACATATCTTCTTTTTGCATCGATTCCGATTACAACAGCCTGTGATCCTACAACCTTGGATGCTTCGGTGAGAAGTTCAGGGTTCTTGATGGCTGCGGTGTTGGTTGAGCACTTGTCAGCTCCGGCCTTAAGCATTTTAATGTAATCGTCAACTTTCCTTATTCCTCCCCCTACACAGATCGGCATGAAAACGTTCTCGGTGAGTCTGTCAATGACATCTGCCATTGTGGCTCTGCGTTCATGTGAAGCGGTGATGTCCAAAACTACAACTTCATCTGCCCCTTCCTCATAATAGCGTGTTGCAAGGTCAACAGGGTTTCCTGCATATTTGATTTCCTTAAACTCAACACCCTTAACCACACGGCCTTCCGGAACCTGCAGGTCACAGTCTAGACATGGAATAATTCTTTTTGTCAACATGAAAATCCATAAAAAAAGTAGTAAAATGTTTAAAATATTCTTAAGCAGAATATCTTAAAACGAAACATAAGATTGCTAAAATAACAACAGCAACAATAACGTGTTCAGGTGAAAGTTTTGGACCTAAACTTTCTTCATCAAAGTATCTTACTAAACCTGCACCGGTTTGAGGCATAGAAATCTTATTATCTTTTTTTGCCATGATTAATCTCCTAATATTTAATTATATAAAATAACTGAATATAATTATTTTTTTCATCATATATAAAAATAGTGTTAAAATTTTATTCCAAAAAAAAATTTAAAAAGGGAATTGTGAAATCCCCTATTTTCGTGCTTTCACATATCTTTTTATCTTATCGTGTTTATAGGTTATTGTGTATTTTATTTTTTTGCCCTTCTTGAATTTCTTGTATTTCTTAAGCTTTTTCATCATTTTTTTGTTTATTTTGAACTTGCCGACACCAAACTTGTTGGTTTTTACCTTATAAGTCTTTTTAAGGAACTTGACTTTAACTTTAACCTTGCTGTAAATCTTTGATCCCTTGAATTTGACTTTGGTCTTGTATTTTTTGCCCTTTTTAAGTTTTTTGGCAGTCTTCTTTTTGAGTTTAAAGGTACCCTTACCATTGGATTTCACCTTGACCTTGTAGGTTTTGCCTTTGAATCTGACTTTAACTTTCTGCTTTTTCATCTCGATTCCGAAGTTAACCTTAACCTTTCTTTTGCCTTTGTACTTGAACTTCACATTTTTGGTTAGGGTTTTCTTTTTAGGACCGCTTACAAGAATCTTAATGGAAGCCTTTTTGGCGGATTTCTTGATTTTTTTAGTTTTAATAGCCCAAACCACACGTTTTACCTTAATCTTTTTGGTGACTTTTATTCCATTAAACTCCGAAGTTACCTTGTATGTCTTAGGTTTTAGTTTAATTTTAAGGTAAGCATAACCGTTGGCATTAGTGGTGCAGTGATATGTTACACCGTTGACTGATATCTTTACAGTGGCTTTTGAAACAGGATTGTTATTGCTGTCAACAACACGGGCAGTGTATCGGGAACCGTCAAGATAGAACATTACCAGATTTTTAGCAACAATCCTATAGGTAACCACAGGTTCAGGAATATTGAATACCGTATTATTGGCCAAGTAATTATTGTCTCCATTGTAAACTGCAACTATTGTGCCGGTCAATCCAGAGGCAAATGTTGCATTTCCATTTTTAATTTCTGAGGTGTAGATATTGCCATTAGCATAGATTGTTATGTTTCCAGTGGCATTTGCCGGAACAGTGATGACAATATTGTTGCCTACAGTAATGTTCATTGGAGTATCCAGTTTTGGAAGGGTGATTGTGGTATTCACGGAAATTGGATAGTTATTTGAATCTCCAGAGTATTCAACCCTAAGAGGATATTCTCCGGATGACAAGTTGGACAAGTCAAATTTAGCAACGCCATCTGCAACATTAGCAACATATGTGCCATTATCAATGATAATTGTCACATTTCCTGTGGCATTTTTATCCAATATGATGTTTAATGTTCTGTTGTCCAAATCGATTACAATATCCGCATCATTGTAGTCCGGATCATCATGCTCTTTTATGAATGTGGCATGATATGTTTTTGCAGTGTAGTTCTCATTGCCTGTGGAAACTGTTATCTGATGAGTCCCACTTGGCAAATCAGAGATGTCCAAAATTCCAGTGCCGTTATCATTAAATGCCACATCACGTTTGACACCATCCAGGATTACTGTTACATTGTCCTTGAGTTGAGAAGGAACATTGATTTCAACTGTATCCTTAGCGATAGTGACATTAATGTCATAATCATCGACAGGAAGACCTATGAATGAATCTTTTAAGGTTGCATCATTATATTTTGTGTCGTTTACAAGATTGGCTGTTACATTATGCCTTCCCACGGCAGTTGTTACATTAACTGCATAGATGCCGTTTTGAACTTTCACCCCCTGATATTCAACATCATCGACACTTATTGTCACGTTTCCAGTGAAATCATCTGAAACTGTGACTGTAATAGTGGTATTTTCACCATACCTGCCGGCCACGATATTGATATTCGCTGTGAGATTGTTTAATTTGCCGATAGTGAATTTTGCAACTGTTGAATTGCCTGCATACTTATCATTGCCTGAGTATGTGACATCCAAAGCATAATCCGCTTTCACCAATACTCCCAGGTTAATGGCTGCAACACCGCCGGCAACATCAGCTGTTAGATTTTGGCCGTTTGGCAAGGTTATATTGACAGTGCCTGTTGCGTCAGCATAGTTAATGGCGACAACAACTGTCACATTATTATCTTTATCCACTATCACATGGATAACATTAACTGATGTGTTGAAAACAGGAATGACAAATTCTGATTTGACAGTTTCGGATTCTGTATGGTTATTGTCTCCAAGATACATTGCAGAAACATTGTGTTTACCCGGTTGGGCGTTCACAACAGTATAGGTGGCTTTTCCACCGATGACATCGACAACATGATCTGCACCGTCAACTGTAATGACCATTCTTCCTGTGGCTTTCTCATCAATTCCAACTGTGACTGTGACATTTTCTCCAGGACCATTGGCATCAACAAGAATATTGATTATCGGATGGGCCTTATCTATTTTGAAACTTGTGTAATTGCTTTTTGTAATGTATTTATAATTGCCCGCAGTCACTTCAACCAAATGATTGCCTGCAGCCAATGAGGAAATGTTTAAAACACCACTTCCATGTTCATTAATAGCAATACTGTACTCCACACCGTCGATGGTTAAATTAACATTATCTTTAAGTTCCGGAAGAACATCGACTATGATTGTTGTATTTTCACCGTATTGACGTGGAATCACTGTGATTTCAACGACATGGTCCACAACATCCCTTCCTGTGAAGCTTGAAGTGTTTGTTGTATCCCTGTATCCTGTATCATTCACTAGCTTGGCGACGACTTCATGAACACCTAAGGTTGTCATCACATCAACAGTAAATGATCCGTTGGGATTTTTGATAACCGGAGTGATATTATTTCCATCAACACTGATTGTAACGTTGCCATCAGCACCCCCTGGAACGAATACTGTTATTGTAGTGTATTCGCCAACATGTCCGGGATGTATATGGATAATGACTGTGGCGTTGTTTAACTTGCCCACCTTAAAGTTGGCTGTTGTAGCATTTGCGCAATATTTTTCATCACCGGAATAGCAGACCAGCAAAGTGTAATTTTCAACATTGTTCTGTAAAATTCCAAGATTGACAACTGCAATAGAATCAATGACCTTGGCGGTGACGTTTTTACCGTCCGGCAAGGTTATGTTGACAGTGCCTGTTGCATCCGCTTTATTTACCTTAACAGTGATTGTTACATTGTTGTTATCACTGACTGTGATGTTTATGACACTTATTGATGCATCGAAAAGAGGAACATTCAAAGTAGCGTTTTCTTTTGTTTGTACTTCTGTAAAGTTATCGTTTCCAAAGAATTTGGCTGAGATATTGTACTGACCCGGCTGGACATCGGTAATGTTTAATGTTGCATTGCCCTCGCTTCCAACTGCCAATGTAGTTTCCTTGCCGTTGATGATGACTGTCACATAACCTTCTCTAACATTCAGGACACTGACAGTGATTGTTACATTATTTCCCGGTGCAATTGTGGCAGGTGCATCAACAATAACGCTTGGAGTGGCTTTTGGAACAACAATCATAGTGGAATTGGTTTTAGTTGCATAAAACTCATTTCCAGAGGTGGCCTGAATATAATGATTGCCTGCTGATAATGTGGATATGTTCAGCACTCCTGTGCCGTTATCAGCAATCTTGATTGTGTATGAAATGCCGTCAATTGTCAGGTTCACATTATCCTTAAGTTCGCCCGGAACTGTCACCTTTATGGTGGTGTTGCTTGCGTAACTTGCGACAGTGACATCCAATTTGATTTCATAAGTGCTGTTAATCGCTTTGATTGTTACAGTTCCATTATTGACTGTAATTTGATTGAATCCAATGTATTGTCCTTTAACATCGTATACTCCTTCTCCTCCGAAGTAGTACATGAACCACCAGGTTTTATTGTCTTTATTTAAAAATGGACGAAGGACCTGGTTGCCTGGAAGGAGGAATTCAAATCTTCCGCCAATCTCGGAATTGTTGAAATCGCCTACGGCAGTGATGTTTACAACACCATTTGTTGTGACTATGCTTTTAATATTAATGATATAATCCATATTTTTAACAACATGGAATGTTGATGAGTTTGAACTGGCTTCATATTCATCATCCCCTTCGTATGATACAATAATGGTATAAACACCTGTTTCCAGGTTTTCCAATATCAATTGACCTTTTTTGATTGTGTAAGTTTGACTGTAACCATCTTTAATTAGGGTTGCATTGATTGAATCAGGTTTGTTTCCATTGAGTGTGACGTTTATTATCTCCACCTGCCCCTGCTTGATGGATTCGGTTTCGATTACAATTATAGGATCATACTTGTATGAGTAGATTAAACTGTCTTTTGAAGGCCAGTTGGTGCGGTTACCATTATAAACTGCTGTAATATTGTATACTCCGGCCTGCAAATGAATGACATTGCATTCAGCCACACCATTTGTTAAATAAACATTACGGACGTACACCATTCTTCCTTCACTGTCGGTTAAGGTGAATGTCACGTTGCCCATTGCAGGATTTACCTTGGCATCGACTTTCGCTATCAATTTAATTCCAATGGCTGTTTTTTCCACATTTAACTTGGTGGTAGTCTCATTTCCTGAAATTTCAAGGGTTGTCCTGTGGATTGAGGCAGTGTAATATTCATCATCATCGTGTTTGACATTGATGTTGAAAATGCCTGCAGTGTGCATGGTGAGGACTATTTGACCGTTTTCATCAGTTACTAAAACACCATCCACCACAGAAATATCATCATGGGAAATTGATACGGTAATGTTTTGACCCGGTTCATTTGAATTTGCAGAGGATATCTTTGATCCTGTGTTTGAAATTCCTTTAGCTCCCCAATAGGTAACGTTTTCAAATTCTAAAGCCTCATCATTTCTTGTATAAATCGCATTCAGGTGATTGTCGTTACCTGAAAATGTGATGGTGAATACGTTTGCACTCTGCTCAATTGAAAATGATTTGGCATCCGCCTTATTTTTTAATAAAACTGTATTGGTAATTTTACTTTCACCCGGATTGTAGTAATAAATAGCGGAACCTATTTTTGCACGATTGTATGTGAAGTTGGAACTGTCAACGGTACCTTTGGCGGCGAAATATATTGCACCTCCATAATAATTGGCGGAGTTATTGGTAAAAGTGGAATTAACCACGATACCTGTGCCTGCAAATCTTATGGCTCCTCCTCCATTATAGCTATACAGAGCATTATTTGTGAAATTACAGTGGTAAACCTCACCTACTGATGAAGTGCCGCTAAAGCAGATTGCTCCACTACCATATGACCCAGGTGTGGAAATCTCAGCAGTAGCACTGTTGTTTACAAAGCTGCTGTAATACACCTTACCATCAGACAGGAACAGTATTGCTCCGGAAGCGTCCCTTCTGTTGGATTTTGAACTGCAATTAGTAAATGTACAGTTTGTTACAGTACCTGTTGATGCAAACATGACCGCTCCAGCAGCCCATAAAGAGGTATCCCCCATCACAAAGCTATTGTTGAAATTACAATTGGACAATGTGCCTTTAGACACAAATGATATTGTTCCCGCACTGTACTCGGAACTCCTCGCATAATTATTGGTGAAATTACAATATTCAACTCTACCATCTGAGACGAATCTTATTGCCCCTGCTGCATAACTGCCTCTGTTAGCTGTGTTGTTTATAAAATTACAATATAATACGTTTCCAGAATTTAACGAAAGGGCCCCTCCACTCAGGCTAGCAAAATTATTTTTAAAACTGGAATTGGTCACCACACAGGCAGAACCGGAAACGGCCCCTCCATAATACCCTACACGGTTATTTATGAACTTACAGTTTTCAACAATTGCACTTGCCCCGGAGTTAATATAAATTCCAGCACCGCTACCATCTTTTGCGGCATTGTTAATGAAAATACTGTTTGAAACCTCACCAACAGAGGAATGGAAGTATACTGCTCCACCATTCCCCTCCTTTACACTGTTATTTGTGAAATTTGAATTGTCAACAATTCCTGAACGAATGAAGACTACAGCACCCCCGTGCCCATCTGCAAAATTATCAGTGAAATTACAATATTCAACCAATCCAGTACTTCCAGCCACATTACTCCTAAAGAATACTGCTCCACCACCAGGAGTTAATGTTACACCAAATCTTGAGTTATTAACAAAATTGGAATTTGAAACTGAACCTCCATTATAGAAATAAACTGCTCCACCACCAGAAACTTGAGAATTACGTGAATATACAGAGTTATTTACGAAATTACAATCATTTACAGATCCAGCACCCAATATACATATTGCTCCGCCGCCAAAATCATTATAACGAGCATAGTTATTGGTAAAATTACAATTATCCACCATAGCAGTTGCTCCATTGGCTGCGCATCTGAAAAAGATTGCACCCCCTCCAGTGTTTTGGCCGGCATTTAATTTAGAGTTATTGATGAAATTAGAACTGGAAACTGTCCCGCCGTAATTGAAGTGGATAGCTCCACCCCCAACATTTGAATTTATATTCCCTATTGCAGTATTATTTATGAAATTACAATTTTCCACAGTACTTGTATCAGTGAATCTTATTGCTCCACCGAATGCTGCGGAGTTATTTGTAAAGTTACAATCGCCAACAGCACCCTTGGATGATGTATATATAGCCCCACCGCTTTGTAAAAGAGCAGTGTTGTTTAAGAAATTACAATACTGAACGTTACCTGTGCTTGAACTAATTGCACCACCGTTTCCATTGGTTGCAACGTTATCTGTAAAATTACAGTACATGACTGTAACGGAACTCATTAAAATAGCTCCACCATTTCCAATATCTGCAGTGTTTTTTGTAAAATCACAATATGCAATTTCACCTGATTTTAAAAATACAGCACCTCCACCATATCTTGTGTTTTTTACAGTATTGTTTGTAAAGTTACAATATCCGATTGTGCTTGACTCGGAATATATTGCGCCACCAGCAGCTTCGGAAGATCCAACACTGCTGTTTATAAAATTACAATATTCAATAGTGCCGGATCTAGAATAGATTGAACCTCCATTTATATATGCATTGTTGTTTGTGAAGTTACAGTTGATAATTGTTTCACCCGGACTGTTGACATATATTGCACCTCCAGAACTGGTTAGAGCAGTGTTATTGAAGAAAATACAATTTTCAACTGTGCCAAAATTGTTAATAAATATTGCACCCCCTAGACGGGCAGAATTATTTGTAAAATTACAATCAGATATTGTACCTCTGTTGGTTGATACAGCACCACCCCTTAAGCCTATAGAATTATTAATAAAAAGACAATTGAATACGATTCCGGAGTTAATGTGGAGAGCTCCGCCACTTCCAAATGTTGCAGTGTTGTTGGTGAAATTACAGTTCAAAACACTTCCCTCTTGGGAAATAGATACTGCACCTGGAGCGATACTATCTGTACTCCTAGCACGATTACCCGCAATATTACAGTTTTCAACAATACCATCATAAAGTAAAAAAGCAGAAGCAGATTTAGCAGTATTGTCTATAAAATTACAGTTTAATATATTAGAATTTCCCTGAATCCTAAAAGCTCCACCAGAAGCACCGGCATTATTTTTTGTGAAATTACAATATGATAAGTGAAGTGAAGAACCGCAATAGATGGCACCACCACTATTACTGTTTCCACAAGTGTTATTTACAAAGGTAGAATTAAATATGCTTCCCCCAACGCCATAATAAGATACTGCACCGCCAGTACCGTTTGCGGAATTGTTATTGAACTTACAGTTAACAATTTCACTAACTCCTGTAAAAAAGTAAATGGCACCTCCATGTCCATAAGCAGTGTTATTATTGAATGTGCAGTTTTCAACTATATTTGTAAATGAGCCGGCCTGGCCAAAGTAAATAGCACCACCCCAAGATTTTGAAGTATTATTAGTAAAAATACAATTTGATACTGTGCCTCTGGAAATAGTAAGTCCACCACCAAATGAACCTGCAGAATTATTAGTAAAGTTACAGTTTACCACATTTCCTAATTTTTCAATTGTAACTATACCTGCCCCCTCACAATTTATAAAACTAGAATTTTCAATATGGGCATTGCCGCCAACAACAAGAGAGGTATTTCTTAAAGTAGAATTGTATAACTCAAAGTCATATGCAAATCTCAATCCTCGGTTACCTGTGTTATCGGTAAAATTAGAATTGGAAATGATACCGGAAGATTGGGAATAAATTGCTCCAGCAACACTTGTTAGAGCACGATTGTCTATAAACTTACAATTATCAACTATTACATATGAGGAATAAATAGCTCCACCATTCCATCCTGCCACATTGTCTGTGAAATTAGAATTCAGCAAATTTAAATTATTGGTCCATCTAATGGCACCACCATTGCCTGCATAATTATCGGTAAAACTGCAATTTTCAACAGTGCCAAACTTTGAATAAACGGCACCCCCGGTTACGTTTGCATGATTGTCAATAAACTGGGAGTTTATCAGATTTAAGGTGCCAGAACATAAAATAGCTCCCCCATCACCATTGGAATGATATCCGTTCTTAATGATTATGTTCTTAAGGGTTAAATTATACCCATTGTTTATTTTAAATATTCTTCCCTGTTTGTTTGCATCGATGTAATTGCCCTTTCCATCGATTTCAAGGTTTTTAGAAATAGTAATGCCTTCACCACTGCTTGCAGTAAAGGTGTAATTTTTGTTTAGCTCAAGAGTTGCTGCAGCATTGTTTATTTCAGTCTCTAGATCAGAAACATCCCCATCTGCAGACAAGATCTCCTGATTTTCATCAGTGCCTAGAATTTCATCTTCGAGCTTCGTCGCTGTTGATTCATCAACTTCACTGACAATTTCTTCATCATTTATTGCTAATGTTTGGTTAGCATCATCCAATGCATTAACTGAATTGATTGAAACTAACAGAAGCAGCAATATCGATAGAATCGTCAGAATTTTTATATTAAATCCAATATTTATAGCCATAGTATTTCATCCGAAAATTTTTAATTTTTAATTAGAAATCATGAAAAATTTTAAAATATTTATCAAGAAATAGTCTTAAAATTATTGAAATATCACATATATTATCTTATTCTGAAAAATATAACATATGTAATATTATATGATTATACATATATTGCATAACATCATATATAAATATTCCTTTAAAACAAAAAAATTTTATAAAAATAACCAGATTGATAAAAAATTATAAAAATTGTATACAATACTATAAATTTTAAAAATAAATGGATAATGTAAAAAAATATTACATTAAAAATGGAAATATTCTAAATTCAAGGCCATTAATTAAGAAAATTATATTTTCTCTTTTCTTATGACCTTAATGTCACTTATTCTGGTATCCGGATACTGACCGTCATCATCCTTTTCAACAGCCTTTACCATATCCCATACAGTAAGCAAAGCAACACTTACACCAGTTATTGCTTCCATCTCAACACCAGTCTTTCCCAAAGTATTTACCGCACACTTTGCAATGATTTCATCTTCCCTGACTTCAAAATCAAGTTCTATTCCTGTTAAGGCCAACGGATGGCATAGAGGTATTATTGAAGATGTGTTTTTAACGGCCTGAATTCCTGCAATCTGGGCGGTGGTCAAAACAT
>NZ_CAMJUE010000055.1 GCF_946408925.1 uncultured Methanobrevibacter sp. | reverse complement strand
CTTTACAATGGTATTTTTTTGTTTTTAATTTTTTCAAATCAATATCGGCCATTGGCCCTCCACTAGAGCACATTTTAAATCACCTGTTATATTATATATAATATATATTATTAATAGTTTAGTTTTCGGATTTCATTAATTTTTGAAAGTGTTTCCTCATCATGTGTCAGGTCAAATTTCAATTCTAAGAAATATAATAACTGATTATAGAGTTTATTTTCTTCATATTCTTTTATGAATTCATTTAAAGTCTCCAAAATAAAGGGATTCACTCCCAATTGTATATTTTTACCTTCAATGATTTCAATGCATTCCTTTAGGGACAATTCCAAATCATCATTTTTGGATTGGATTGACTTGATTTCTGTATATGCCAATGGATTTGCCTCATACTCCATACTGTAAATCAGAAGTGCTGCGGCAGTCCTCATCTGATTTTCTTCAATATAATATTTTGCAAAGTTCCTGTAGCATCTTGCAATGTCCTGCGGGTAGTATGCATATTGGAGTGCATCGGATGTTCGGATAAAATACTCATTATAGGAATATGTGTGTATTTTATAAATCTCTGTCAGCTCAAGTATTATTCTTGCTGAAACGGGATTTATCTTAAGCGCTTTTTTTAAATACTTCTCTGCCTTATCGAATTGTTGGGTTTCTAAAAGTAAAAATCCGTAAACGTAATACAAATCAAGCAACGGCTGGTTGTCTGGAATATATCGCAATTCCTTTTCAGCTCCGATATATTTTCTAAAGATAATTTCCTCCAAAGGGTTTGTGAAGTAATGGTATTCGCTTACCCTGTCATCCTCAAACATTCCCGGAAAAGTCTCTATGAATTCATCAAGCTTTTTTAGGGGAGTTTCATATTTTCCGTTTTCAATATCATAATAGATGTCATTTAAAATATCCATTATCGGGTTTTCTTTTTCTGACATTTCTGCAAATTCCCTTTTTTCATCATCGCTGAGACAATCCCACATTAATCGTGAAATTTCTTTGATAATCTCTTTGCTGTAGGGATGGTCTTTATAGACGTCTATCTGTGAGGATAGGTACTGTCTGTTTAACTCATCATTTGAGCCTAAGTTGGATTTGATTTCATTAATTATTTCTCTATACATTAACACACCAAAAGTTACTTTAATTGCCAAGGTTTTTATATAACCTCTTACCTATTTATATATGTATAAAAATTTAGTTTTATATATTTATTCAAAAAAATGTAAGGTGATTATGAAATGGCAAATCAACCAATATTTATCCTTCCTGAAGGAACCGAAAGATATTCAAAAAGAGATGCTTTAAGAATGAATATCACAGCTGCTAAAGTATTAGCAGGGATTGTAAGAACCACATTAGGTCCTAAAGGTATGGACAAAATGTTAACTAACTCATTAGGTGATGTGACTGTCACAAACGATGGTGCAACCATCATGAGAGAAATGGAAATCAACCAGCCTGCAGCAAGAATGCTTGTGGAAACCGCTAAAAAACAAGAAGAAATCGTTGGAGACGGAACCACTTCTGTTGTTGTTATTGCAGGTGAATTATTGGCAAAAGCTGAAGAATTATTGGATGATGGAATCGCAACATCTGTAGTTGTAAAAGGATTCAGAAACGCTACTGCAAAAGCAGTGGAATTATTAAAAGAAATTGCAATTGATGCTGATGATGAAGAAACTCTTAAAAAAGTTGCAGTAACTGCAATGAGCGGTAAAGGATCAGACTATGCAAAGGAACATTTGGCAGATCTTGTCGTAAAAGCAGCTTTAAGAATTGAGGAAGACGGAAAATCCGATATTGACAACATCAACATCCAAAGGGTTTCAGGAGATTCTGTGGAAGATTCATTTTTAGCAGAAGGAATCATCATTGACAAAGCACCTGTATCCAAAAACATGCCGAAAGATGTTGAAGATGCAAAAATCGCTATCATGAAATATCCAATTGAGCTTAAAAGCATCAATACAGATTCCAAAATCGACATAACCAGTCCTGATCAATTTGAAATATTCCTCAATCAGGAAGAGGACATGATTAAAGAGATGGTTAACAAAATAGTTGACTCCGGCGCTAATGTATTATTCTGTCAAAAAGGTATCGACGACATGGCAGAACACTACCTTAAAAAAGCAGGAATCATGGCTTTCAAAAGAGTTAAAAAATCTGACATGGAAAGGATTCAAAAAGCAACCGGAGCTAAACTTGTCACTGACATTGAAGATTTATCCGAAGACAAATTAGGTAAGGCAGGTCACGTATATCTTGATAAAATATTTGACCATGAACTGACCTTAATCGAAGAATGTGAAAATCCAAAAGCATCCTCCATTGTTTTAAGGGGAAGTACCCGTTACGTTACAGAACAAATCGCAAGAGCACTTGATGACGCATTAGGTGTAGTTGCAGCAACCATTGAAGAAGGTAAAGTTCTCATCGGCGGTGGAGCATGTGAAATCGACTTGGTAAAACAGTTAAGGGAATACGGTGAATCTGTAAGCGGAAGAGAACAATTAGCTATTTTAAAATACGCTGAAGCTTTAGAAGTTATTCCTAGAACCTTAATTGAAAATGCAGGTTTGGATACCATCAACCTGATTGCTGATTTGAAAGCTGCTCATGAAGACTCACCATTCATCGGTATTAATGTATTTGAAGGTAAAGTAGTTGACATGAAAGATGCTGGTGTTATTGAACCTTTAAGAGTAAAAATCCAAGCTCTTCAATCAGCTGGTGAAGCTGCAGAAATGATTTTACGTATTGATGATATGATTGCAGCAAGAAATGCACTCAATTCAACCGGACCTGATGAGTCTGGAAATGATGCAAGCGGTATGCCTCCAATGCCTCCGGCAGGCGGTATGGGCGGTATGCCTCCAATGATGTAAAATTTAAAAATTTTACATTTTTATTTTTTTCTATTTTTCATGCTTATTTATGATAATACTTTATTAAATATGTTGTTTTTTATTCTAACTGGATTGTTTATCATAGTTTTGATTTAAATAACTTTAAAACATGCCCTATTTTATATTATACTTATTAGAATTACAGTTTTAATTTTAATAAAGTCAAGTTTCTTTAAAGATTATTTCATATCATTAAATGCTTTTATAGATTAATTTAAAAATATTTTTACTTTAAACGTTATTTTCATCAATTTTTAAGCTTGTTTTACAAAAATAAACTCATTTAATTGGATTTAGTAAATAAAAAGGTTTATATAAGATATTTGAAATAAATATTGTTGACGCAAGATTTTCATCTTGCTGATGTTTAGAAAAATTGTTATGGAGGTAAATTATTTTGAACAAACGAATATTACTCACTTTGTTAATATTACTCACAGCTGTTTTTACAGTTAGTGCTATCTCAGCAAGTGATGTTAATGTTACAGATTCATATGCTACTAGCTTAGTAGATGACACATCAGATGTATCAGTCCCACTGGAGAATACTGCTGATTCATCAGAAATTTCTGTATCAAGTGATTCAAATGTTGATAATGATTCATCTAAAGTTTCTCTATCAAGTCAAGAAGTTTTAGGATCTGAAGATTCAAATACTTTATCAACTAACTCGAATAGTGATAATCTAGGTAGTGATAGTGGGATTGCCACTGTTTCCTCATCAGATAGTGATGTGGTAAATGAGGGTAATGATTCTTCAAAAATTGATGTATCTAAGACAATCACTGCAAAGGATATTACTAAATATTACAAAGGATCTGCTCAATATACTGCAACTTTCTTAGATGCGTACGGTAACGCATTGGCAAATACCAATGTTAAGATTACTGTAAACGGTGTATCATACACTAAAAAAACTAATGCAAACGGAGTAGCTTCTTTAGCGGTTAATCTTAAACCTGGAACCTATAAGGTTGTGGCAAATAACCCTGCAACCGGATATAGTATGACAACTACATTTAAAATATTGTCTACCATTACTGCAAGTGATATCTCTAAAGTTTATACAGACGGTAGAAAATTCACTGCAACATTTTTGAAAAGCAATGGTAAAGCATTGGCTAAAAAGACTGTCAAGTTTAAGATTAATAAAAAAACATACAAGGTAAAAACAAATAGTAACGGAGTAGCAAGTTTATCACTTACAACCCTTAAGAAAGGTACATATAAAATTATATCATATAATACAGACGGTTTGACTAAAACCAATACTGTTAAGGTTGTTAAATCAGCTTCTACTTCATTGACTACATATGCATACACTTTCCTTAAGAGCGATACCAAAAAGATTAAGGTGAAACTACTGAATAAATTCGGATATGCTCCGGGAAAAGGTAAAATTATTAAATTTAAAGTTAACGGGAAAACATATTCTGCAAAGACCGCTGCTAGTGGTGTGGCTACAATTAAACTGCCATCATTGAAAGCAGGCGTATATACAGTAAAATATACTTTTGCAGGAAATAGTTTTTATGGTAAATCAAGTGCCAGCAGCAAGGTTTATATAATTGCTACTAAATATCCTACCTTCACAGTTAAAAGCACAACCAGCTTTGGTCATGGTGCAAACACACCATTCAAAGTTGCATTAACTGCAGGCAGTGTTCCTCTGGCACAAAGAACAGTCACTCTTAAATTGGATGGAAAAACTTATACCAAGACTACAGACAGTAATGGAATCGTATCACTTCCTATTGATTTAGCTATTGGCAAATATACAATCACATATTCCAATAAAGCCGAATCTAAAGTATATTCAAAAACAGTTTCAACTGCAATAACAGTTAAGGAAAGAACTGCGACATCATTAACCTGGAAAAGTTCAACTTCTTTCTATCAGGGATCACAGTCATATAAAGTTTTATTGAAGGATTCAAACAATAAGGCTTTAGCAGGTAAAACCGTGAAATTAACTGTTAACTCAAAGACTTACACTGCAACCGCATCTTCAAGTGGTTATGCAACATTCACAGTTAATGTGGGTGCTGGAAATTACACAGTTTCATATAAATTTGATGCTACAGGAGATAATGACTATGCTCCAACATCAGGTTCTACAAAAGTTGAAGTTGCTAAAAAGGACACAACAGGTTATGGATACTGGATTTTCGGAGCAGATATGAAAAGTGTCAATCTAAACACTTTGGCATCTCAAGGAACAAGTGACTTATTCCTTAATTTCTATGCGCTAACTGCACACGGTCAATCTGCTGTTGAATCATGGATTGCAAGCGCTAACAATCTGGGAATGAGGGTTCACATTTGGATGCAGGCATTCTACTCTGGCGGAGACTGGGTCAATCCTGTTAAGAATAGTGCTGAAAATACTGCATTCTTCAACCAAAAAATTGCAGAAGCTGAAAAATATGCAAAAATTAAAGGCGTATCAGGTGTTCATATAGATTATTTAAGATATCCTGGAACTGCATATAAAACCACCGGAGGTACTGCTGCAATCAACAGTTTCGTAAAACAGGTTACAACTGCAGTTCATAATATCAATTCAAATCTTATAGTCTCATGTGCTATAATGCCTGAAACAACCAGTAACTCATATTATTATGGTCAGGACATGGCTACAATCAGTAAATACATGGATGTAGTTATTCCAATGATTTATAAAGGAAATTATAGAGCATCCAGTTCATGGATTACAACTACTTCAAAATGGTTTGTAGACCAATCAAATGGTGCTCAGGTATGGGCAGGTTTACAAGGTTATAAATCTGATGATGATGTAACTAAATTGTCTTCATCTCAAATTAAAACCGATTCACAGGCTGCTCTTAATGGTTATGCATCAGGTGTAGTAATATTCAGATGGGGTGTAACTAATCTTGTTGATTTCAATTCACTGACAGAAAAATCCTCATCTTCCAGTGCTGTTGCACCGGGAAGCACAGTCACACCTTCATCCACATCAGGTAAAATTTCAATCGCCAATGTGGTTGCAGGCGCTACCAGTTTGAAAACATACATTGAAAAGAATAGTAAGCTTCCGTCATCTGTTTCAGCAGGTGGAATTTCATTCACTGTACCTGAATTCCTGTATGTGATGGCTCAGGCAGTTTATCAGTTGGGAAATTCAAAAACCGATGATATTGCATATATTTCCGGTATTGCTGCTCCTACATCCCCTTCAGGAGATGTTATTAATGCAGATTTATATATGGAGGATTATTTGACTGTGGCTAAAAATCTTGCAAATTTCATAGTTACAAATAAAAGGGCTCCTAATTATTCATCATCTGCAGTAGGTAACATTATATACGATGAAGTTGTTGATTCATTTTCACGTATATTGACATTTTATGGTACAAATTCAAGGCTGCCATATTACAATACCGTTACTTACGGATCATCAAGCAGCAGTAGCAGTAGCGGCAGCTCAACCATTTCAATTACCGGTAGTGGTTTAAATGAGAAAAACACTATTTCCGATTTAAGCGCTTATCTAAAAGCTACCGCAAATTGTCAGGTGTCCAATTCTGCTATCAAAAGCAAGGTAGCTTCTCTAACTAGTGGACTGACAACTGATTTGGCTAAAGCGAGAGCAATATTCAATTATGTAAGGGATTATATCTCATATACATTTTATTCAGACACTAAATACGGTGCTGCTAACACTTACTCATATAAGAACGGTAACTGTGTTGACCAGTCACATTTAGTAATTGCAATGTTTAGGGCCGCAGGCCTTGCAGCAAGATATGTCCATGGAGTATGTAAATTTACAAGTGGAAGTACATACGGACACGTTTGGGCGCAGGTTTTAGTTGACGGTGTTTGGGTTTGTGCAGACCCTACAAGTTCAAGAAATTCCCTGGGAAGCATAGCAAACTGGAATACAAAGTCTTTCACTTTGAATGCCAAATATGCAAGTTTACCATTCTAGTTAAACTATTTGTTTGAGAGCTCATGCTCTCATTTATTCTCTTTTTTATAATTATTTTTTCCACTTATTTTAGGTTTTCCAAAACTTTTTTATACTGCTATTGATAAACATTTATAGTAATATTATTTATAGGTGACTTTCATGGCTGATGATAAAATAAGTGAAAATATCGAGGAATATTTGGAAGTTCTCTATCGTAATGGAAGTAATGGAGAGCAAGTTTCCACAACACAATTATCAAAGGATTTGGGTATTGCTCCAGGTAGTGTAACTCAAATGCTTAAAAAATTAGAAGACTTGGGATATATTGCATATACTCCATATAAAGGTGCCACTCTAACTGCCGATGGGATGAAAATAGCTCAAAAAATCACAAGAAAACATAGAATCCTGGAAAAATTCCTGTTGGATATATTAAAAGTCAAGGAAGAAAATATTCATGATCAGGCTTGTGAAATGGAACATGCATTATCTGATGAGGCTGAAAGGGCTTTATGTACAATGCTGCATCATCCGGACTTATGCCCTGATGAAAATGTTATTCCGGCATGTGATTTTGATTTTGGAAGTTGTCAAGAATGTTTTTCACAAAAAGACTTTGACCAGGTAATCAACAGAAAATTCAATCTCTTATCTATTTCAGAACTCACTGCTGATAGTGAAGGTACAATTTCATTCATTCGTGGAAATAGTGAACTTTTAGATGAAATAACTGAAAAAGGTATTAAAATAGGTCAACATCTTAAATATGAATTTAATGAGAACCGTATCGGAAATCATTATCTTGTTGAAATTGATGACAAGGAGTTAAACGTTCCATCAGAAATGGCTAATAATATTTTTATTAGAGTTTAACTTTACATTCTTTTTTTACAAAAATTTTATATAATATTTCTTTCAAACTAATAAGCATTATAATATAATTAATTTCTTTTTGCGGTGTTTTAATGCGTGGAGATTTATTGGATGATATTGTTTCAATCAAGATTGAGGAAGGTAGCAAAAGACCGATAGCTTTGCATGAAAAAAGCAAATTCGGTAAAATTGAAGCGGATTTTCTTCATTTATCTTTAATTGAGGCATGCTATTTACAGGAAAAAGGTCGTTTGAACATTTATGAAAATGATGTTAAATGCAGTGTGGGGTATCTGATAGATCTTATAAAGGGTTATGACCTTTATGGAAAATACATTGTTTATCGTGATTTAAAAGACCGTGGTTATGTTATTAAAACAGGTTTTAAATATGGAACCGAATTCAGATTGTATAACCGTGGAGGAGGTCCCGGTCAGGGACATTCGGATTATCTGGTGAAGATAATTTTTGAAAATTATGATATTAATGCCCTTGATTTTGCAAGTTATGTTAGGGTTTCACATGGTGTTAACAAAAAACTTCTCCTGGCAATTGTCGATGAGGATTTCGATATAACATACTACAATGTGGAATGGACAAGACCATAAGTTTAATTAAAGAAATCATTTATATTTTAATATACTTTTACAATAACTATAATAATTTTTAATCATAAATTTAATTTAACAGTAATAGTGGTGATAAAATGGCAGATTTAATTGACCCATGGGCATCATTTAGCCTTGATTATGATAAGTTGGTAAATCAGTTTGGAATAGGTAAAATTTCAGACATGATTGGTGATGTGAAAAACCCTCAAAAACTAATGAAAAGAGGAGTAATTTTCGGACACAGAGAATTTAATGAAATAAACAATTTAATCAATCAAAATAAGGATTTTGCAGTTGTATCAGGTATGATGCCAAGTGGACAAATGCACATTGGCCATAAGATGGTGGTTGATCAGTTGAAATGGTATCAGGATATGGGTGCAATGCTGTCCTTACCTATTGCTGATCTTGAAGCTTATGCCGCACGTGATATGAGCTTTGAAAAAGGAAGGGATATAGCGGTAAACGAATATCTTACAAACTGGATTGCATTAGGTCTTGACCTTGAAAAAGACAATGTCAACGTATACCTGCAGTCACAGAACAGACAGTTGCAGCACCTCGCTTTCAAGGCTTCAAACAAAACCAACTTCAGTCAGCTAAGGGCAATTTACGGATTTGAAAATTCAACCAACATTGCACATGTTCAGGCACCGCTGTTCCAGGTTGCAGATATTCTGCTTCCACAAATCGAGGAATTCGGAGGTCCGAAAAAGGTAGTGGTTCCGGTGGGCATTGACCAGGACCCGCATATACGACTGACAAGGGATATTGCACATAAGCTCCATGACACCGACGGATTCATATCTCCCGCATCAACATACCACAGATTCCTGACCGGACTGACCGGAGATAAGATGAGCAGTTCAAAACCCGCAACAGCAATCTATCTGAATGACGACACAAAAACTGCAGTTAAAAAGGTCAAATCCGCAAAAACAGGTGGAAGAGAATCCCTGAAAGAACAGCAGGAACTGGGCGGAGAAGTGGACAAATGTGTAATTTATGAAATGCTTTTATATCATTTCATTGATGATGATGAGGAACTTGAACAAATCAGACGTGACTGCTTAAACGGAACTCTGCGCTGCGGGGACTGTAAGGTCAAAACAGCTGAGCTCATGGAAAAGTTCATGGATGACCTGCATGAAAAACAGATTGAAGCAGCTGAAATTGCAAAAACACTGATATGATATTTGATGAAATCAAATCTGCATTCACTGAAAACAGGATAGCTATCATATCTGCAATAGCTATTCTTTTCATTTCACTGATACTCGGATATTTTTTGGAACCTTACCTCTATGGTTATCTAAACCCTGTTGTTGAGGACTTGAATCAGAAAGTTCAAACGGGCGTTATAACCTTAACATTTCAAAGCATATTTTTCAACAATATCCAGATAGTATTTTCAATGTTTGTATACGGTCTGATATTTTGCTTTTCAGCATTGATATTGGGATTCAACGGATTTTTTGTCGGATATTATGTTGCTACAAGTGATAATTTAGTTTCAACACTCTTATTGATAATTCCCCATGGCATATTTGAGTTTTCATCATGCATACTTGCCTGTGCATCAGGTTTTGTTTTATTTAATTTTTTAGCAAAATTCATCATAACTTTACTTAAACAAAAGGACAGTTCAGTTAAAAAGTCCCTTTCTGTATCCTATGATGCAAGTTATCCTAAATTAAAGCAGGCTTTTATCATATTCATTATCGCCTGTGTTTTAATGGCAATTGCAGGATTTGTTGAAGCTTATCTGACACTGCCAATTGCAGAATTTTTATATCCATTTTTTACTTAATTTTATATAGATTTAATTTAAAAAATATACATGTGATTTTTTATGATAAGATGTGTTTCTTGTGGAGAAGAATATGATGATGATGAAGTAATCTACACCTGTGAAAAGTGTGGATCAGTACTTGAACTCGTCAATGAAATAGATGTTTCTAAAGACATTTTTGATGGTAGAAAAGATAATTTATGGAAATTCAAAGAATGCATTCCTGTGGATGAAAGTAAAATTGTTTCACTCGATGAAGGTGGAACTCCATTCTGCAAATGTGATAAGTTAGGCGAAGAGCTTGGAGTGAACCTGTATGTTAAGGTGGAAGGTTCCAACCCGACAGGCAGTTTTAAAGATAGGGGAATGACTGTTGGAATGACTAAAGCTATGGAATTGGGAGTGCATACTGTAGGTTGTGCTTCAACCGGAAATACTTCTGCATCACTTTCAGCTTATGCGGCCCGTGCAGGACTACGTTGTATTGTATTTTTACCTTCCGGAAAAGTTGCGCTTGGTAAATTGGCACAGGCAATGTTCCATGGTGCTGAGGTAATGTCAATCAATGGAAACTTTGATGAAGCACTGGAAGCTATGACCGCTCTTGCATTGGAAAAACATCTTTACTTATTAAATTCAATTAACCCGTACAGATTGGAAGGTCAAAAAACAATAGGTTATGAAATCGTGCGTGACCTGGGTTGGCAGGCTCCTGATAGAATTGTTTTACCTGTAGGTAATGCGGGAAACATTTCAGCAATCTGGAAGGGTGTTAAAGAATTTTACGATGCAGGATTCATTAAGGACTTGCCTATGATGACTGGTATTCAGGCGGAAGGTGCATGTCCGGTTACAAATGCATTCAAAAAAGGTGAAAGGCGTGTTGTACCTGTGGAAAACCCAGAAACAATTGCAACAGCAATTCGTATCGGAGCTCCGGTCAGTGACATAAAAGCTTTGAATGCTATTTATGATTCCAATGGTTATTCTGAAACTGTAAGTGATGAAGAAATCCTTGATGCACAGAAATTGCTCGCCAGAACAGAGGGTATTGGTGTTGAACCGGCTTCAGCAGCTTCTATAGCAGGTCTTAAAAAACTTGTTGACCAGGGTGTAGTTGATAAAGGTGAAACAATAACCTGTGTAGTTACAGGACACTTGCTTAAAGATCCTAACACTGCTATAGATGCTTGCACTCAACCTACACAAGTTGATGCAGATATAGACACTTTAAGAGAGATTTTGATGAACAAGTAAATTTTGCTTTAAATCTCTTTTAATTTTCATTTTTTCTTTTAAATCAATTATATTCAAGTAAATGTTATACTTTTTTTGTTTAAGCTAATGTATGAAAAACATTTTAAGATATATTCATGTCACTATTTATGTTAAAATATCATGGTTTGATATGATGAAATTTTTACAAATCACCGATGCAAAACCAATATATTTATATATAAGCAAATTAAAACTATTATTAACCAAGTTAAATAGAGGTGTAATAATATGAGTGAATTACCAATTGCTCCTGTAGGCAGAGTCCTCAAAAATGCTGGTGCACAAAGAGTAAGTGATGACGCAAAAATCGCTTTAACCGAAGCAATCGAAGACTACGGTAACGAAATCGCACAAAAAGCTGTAGGATTTGCTCGCCACGCAGGTAGGAAAACCGTAAAAGCTGAAGATGTTAAATTAGCAATCAAATAGATTTATAATTGATCATTTTCGAGATAGTAAATTTTTTACTATCACTTTTACAATTTTATTTTTTTCATTTTTTTTCGAATAATTTTTTTTAAGTCGGAATCGACCTAAAATTAACCTATTTTTACAAACCTTTATATACTATACTGACCAATTTAATATTGTCTAGTTCTCTAGAATTATTTCATTAATTACTAAATTTTTATTTTTAGTTTTGCTAAAAATTATATGAAATTCAGAAGTATTTGTATTGAAAGTCTAATCCCTCTTATTTTTTTCTCGGGATTGTGGATTTAGTGATATATGAATTATTCAAGAATTAGTATTATTAAAGACTGTTAGATTGCTCTTTAAAAAAATTAGAGTAATTTATCGTTTAATTAAATAATATTATGATTCAATGTGGATTATAATATATGCCGATGGATGGCATAGCCAGATGAAAAAGGAGGTATATTTTATGGCAAACATT
>NZ_CAMJUE010000054.1 GCF_946408925.1 uncultured Methanobrevibacter sp. | reverse complement strand
TGCGGGAGCAGGGATTCGAACCCTGGAAGACCTGCGTCAACAGGTCCTAAACCTGTCCCCTTTGGCCTCTCGGGCACCCCCGCTTATAAAAAAACAAAGAGTACATAGAAACCATTAAAAATCTTAACAAATTTTTTAAAATGCTCCGGCCGGGATTCGAACCCGAGTCTTCGGCTCGAAAGGCCGAAATGATTGGCCGGACTACACCACCGGAGCATACAAATACAAATAAAGTTTTTAGTTAACATGGGCCCAATGGGCTTCGAACCCATGACCTTCCGGTTATGAGCCGGACGCTCTACCTGGCTAAGCTATGGGCCCAAAAGCGCCATCGACAGGGCTCGAACCTGTGACCAATCGGTTAACAGCCGAACG
The DNA here is from genome assembly GCF_946408925.1 of uncultured Methanobrevibacter sp. Lineage (GTDB taxonomy): Archaea > Methanobacteriota > Methanobacteria > Methanobacteriales > Methanobacteriaceae > Methanocatella. The sequence goes on along the minus strand of NZ_CAMJUE010000054.1, from coordinate 12,550 downwards.
CTCTACCTACTGAGCTACGATGGCATGAGACACCCATCCAACTTAACCAAATAAAACCCATGATTAAAAATCAAAGACTTTAAACAGTAATAATAACTATGCATCACATAGTATATAAAGTTTTCGGTTTTTCCAATTTTTTTGAAAAAAAATTGAATCACATATTTAATTTAATCTAACTATTATATAAACTTTAAGGACATATATAAAAACATGGATTCAAACATATTTGACCAGATTAAAAAAGCTAATGAAATCACATTAAAAAATCATGGCGACTTAATTTCTCTTGAACGTGCAGTATTTCTATCATGGTGGTGTGACAAAGGAGATTGTGCCTTTTGCTACATGTCAACACAAAAAGAAAAAATTAAAGATCCTAAAAAAGCCAGAAGAAACATCAATAACATATATGCTGAAGCCGAAATGTGCAGACGCCTTGACTGGAATATCGAATTTCTATCCGGAGGATATGAATCATTCACCACTCAGGAAATTAAAGAAATTGCAACCACGATTAAAAGCATTACCGGCGAAGGAGTCTGGTTAAACACCGGAATAACCGATGATCTTGCGGAATTCAGTTCTGAAATTAAAGGAATTACCGGAGCAGTTGAAGTTGCAAATCCGGATATACACAACAGAGTTTGTCCCTCTAAAAAATTAGAAGACATAAGCAATATGTTAGACGTTGCAGGAGATTTAGGGTTTAAAAAAGCAATAACTATAATATTGGGTCTTGGAGAAACTTTAGATGACATATCATATCTTATCGATTACATAAAAAATCACAATATAGATAGAGTCATCTTTTACTCACTAAATCCCCATAAAGAAACCATCTATGCTAACTCTTCACAGCCCGCTTCACTATATTACGCTCAGGTCGTTAGCCAAATAAGGCTCGCATTTCCAGACATTGAGATAATTTGCGGAACATGGATTGACAACCTGGCAAATATTGGAATACTGATATTGAGCGGAGCCAACGGAATTACAAAATTCCCACTATTTAAAATGTTTGGAACAAAATATGGGAAAAGAGTTGAAGAGGAAGTTAAATGGGCCGGAAGACAATTAAAAGGAACATTTACAGATAAAAGCAAATTGGGACCTAATCAAAGTGAAGTTTCAACCGATTTAGACAAATTCATAAAAAGATATGTTAAGGAATCTTTGAAAAACAAGTATTAATAAACTATTTTTAAAAATCTTTATAAATCCCATAAAACAAATATTATTATAATATAAAAATTATCCTAAAATGGAGGAATTATTATTAGTGACGATGTCGATATGATGTGTGGACTTGAAATCCACGTACAATTAGAAACTGAATCAAAATTATTCTGTGATTGCCCTACAAATTATCAGGACGCACCTATTAACTCAAACATCTGTCCAGTTTGTTTAAATCAACCAGGGGCTAAACCACATCCTACAAATGAAAAAGCATTGGAAAATGCATTGATGATAGCTTTAATGCTCAACTGTGAAATAGACCAAGATGTCATTTACTTTATGAGAAAACATTATGATTATCCGGACCTGCCGTCAGGTTATCAGAGAACTTCAGTTCCAATTGGAACCAAAGGCGAATTGAACGGAATAAGAATCAGGGAAATTCACGCTGAAGAAGACCCGGGCCAATTCAAACCTGACAGAGGTACCGTGAACTTCAACCGTTCAGGAATTCCTTTGGTTGAAATTGTTACAGAACCGGACATAAAATCTCCTGAAGAGGCAAGAAACTTCTTAAAGGAACTGATTCGTGTTTTACAGTACAGTGGAGGAGCTCGTGGAGAAGGTACCATGAGGGCAGACGTAAACATTTCCATCAATGGAGGAAACAGAGTGGAAATGAAAAACGTTAACTCCATCAAAGGAGCATACAAAGCATTGAAATTTGAACTTGTTAGACAAAAAAACCTCATGAAAAGAGGTGTTGAAGTCAAACAGGAAACACGTGCATACCTTGAATCCCAAATGATTACAGTCGGTATGAGGATGAAAGAGGATGCTGACGATTACAGATTCATTACAGATCCTGACCTGCCACCAATGAAAATTTCCGATGAAACAATTCAAAGAATCCTTGACACAATGCCTGAAGCACCACACAATAAAGTGAAAAGATTCGTTGAAGATTATGACATTGATGAAGAATCCGCTAAAGTGTTAACTTCAGAACTGGATTTAGCTATTGCATATGAAGAAGTTGTAAAAGAAGTCGATTCAAAATTTGCAGCTAAAGTTATGAGAGATGAACTTAAACGTGTTTTATCCTATAATAAATTGGACTTTGCAGACAGCGGAATTACATCTCAAGATTTAATTGAATTCTTAAACATGATGCAAAACAAAGAGATTACCGCTAAAGCAGCTCATAAAATCATTGAACAAATGCCTAACAATGACAAATCCCCTAAAGCAATTGCAGAGGAATTAGGATTGCTCGGTGTTGTAAAAGATGATGAAGTGCTTGCAGCTGTAAAACAGGCAATTGATGAAAATCCAAAAGCTGTTCAAGATTACTTAGATGGTCAAAAAGCATCATTAAACTTCTTAGTGGGCCAAGTCATGAGATTAACTCGTGGAAAAGCAGACCCTGGAGAAACTGTTAAACTTCTAAAAGAAAACATAGAATAGGAGACATTATATGGCAGAAAAGAAATCTTTTGTTAAAGATTACATGACAAAAAATGTTATTAGTGTTTCCCCAGATACAAAAACCGAAAAAATAAAGGAACTGATGAAAGAAAGTCATCACAACAGTTATCCAGTAGTAGACAATGGCAAATTAGTAGGTATGGTAACTGCATTCGATATCGTTGCCAAAGCAGAAGCAGAAACCGTTTCAGGAATTATGAGTACCAAATTGGTAGTTGCCAACCAAGAATTATCCATAAATGACGCTTCAAGAGTGATGTTCAGAAAAGGAATTTCAAGAATGCCGGTTGTCGATACTGACGGCACCCTAGTGGGAATCATAACAAACACCGACATGGTCAGATCCCACATTGAAAGGTCAACACCCAATAAAGTGGAATACTTTAAAAAGACCATGGAACAGTTATATGGAATCAAAACCACTTTAAGACATATGAAAGTCAAAACCAATAAGTTAAGACCTACACAGGACAGAGTTTATGCAGATGAGCTTGAAGGAAGAGCATATGAACTTGAAAAAGGTTTGGCAGAACCTGCAATTGTTGTAAAAACCGGTGACAGGTGGATTCTGGTAGATGGACATCACAGAGCAGTGGCATCTGCCCAAATAGGTTACGAAACTGTTGATTCATATGTTGTTGATTTAGGAAAAGACATCAAGTTAGGTATGGAAAAAACTGCAGACAAGGCAGGAATATATACCTTTGATGATATTGAAATCATTGATGATTACAAACATCCACTAATAGCACTTACAGAAAGTCTTCAAGATCAAGAATCCAAAGGTGACAAGAATGGAAAAAGATAAAGTTATACGTGAAGTTTACGAAGTTTTAGAGTCAAGAAGGGACAATCCAATCGACTCATACACTTCCAACATCATGAAAGACAGCGACAAAAAAGCTGAAGACAAGATTCTTGAAAAGATAGCCGAAGAAGCGGGTGAAGTGTTAATCGCTTCAAAAAATGATGAGAATTTAGTTTATGAATCAGTCGATTTGATATTCCACACATTATTGCTTCTTGTTTACAAAGGTATTGAATTGGACGAAATCTTTGATGAATTCGCCAGAAGACGAAAATAAGTAAAATATATTAATAGATATATACAAAATTTAAGATAATTGAAAAATATTGGTTAGCCTATGTTTGATACATTCTCTGAGAAAAAATTCTTACTAAAACAACTAGTTAAAAGGGATTTAACTTCAAAATATAAAGATTCAGTATTAGGTATACTTTGGAGTTTCTTCAATCCACTTTTGATAATGTTGGTTTTCACAGCAATTTTTTCAATGTTGTTCGGACAGAATATTCAAAATTATCCGGTATACTTTTTGTCCGGTAGAATAATTTATGATTTTTACAGTATGGGAACAAAAGGCGCAATGAATTCCATCAGAAAAAATGCAGAGCTGTTAAAAAAGATATATGTGCCAAAATATATGTTTTCAGTCAGTGCAATCTGCTATGAATTCATAAACTTTTTAATTTCATTCGTCATATTATTTGGAGTAATGGTTATTACCGGCGCATCATTCCATCTGACATCAGTTTTCGCAGTAGTGCCTATATTTTTCCTATTTCTACTGATTTTCGGAGTGGGATTGATATTAGCAGTGTGCAATACATATTTCTCAGATATCGGTTACTTATACAATGTATTCATTCTGGTGTTGATGTATGCATCAGCATTGTTTTACCCGATTGAAATCGTCCCGGCAAGAGTTCAAATTATTTTCTCTTTAAATCCTGTGTATTCTGCAGTTTCCTGCTTTAGAGAAGCCGTTGTATACGGAGTCGTTCCAAGCACAGGCACATTATTATATCTTGCAACATTTTCAATAGCCACATTACTTATTGGAATTATATTATTCAGCATGTATGAGAAAAAATTAGCTTTAGAATTATAATCAGGTTTTATTATGAGTTTAATAGATAAAATTAAAAATATTTTCAGAAAGAACAGGACCAAATCAATTTCTGAAAATAGCAATAGTGATGAAATTGCAATACGTGTTGAACACTTGACAATGGAATTCAAAATCACTAAAGATAAGATTGACACACTTAAGGAGTATGTTATCAGAACTATTAAACGAAATAAAAAAGATAAAGAAAAAGTCAGAGTTCTTGAAGACATCAACTTTAATGTTTATAAAGGAGACCGTATGGGAATTCTTGGATTTAATGGAGCGGGTAAAAGTACTCTGTTAAAAATATTGGCCGGAATTTACGAACCTACTTACGGTAAGATTACCATTAACGGTAAGGTTGCTCCATTGCTTGAATTGGGTGCTGGATTTGATAAAAACTATACCGGAAAAAATAACATCTATCTTAACGGTGCATTCTTAAGCATGGACGAAGAATTCATTGATTCAAAATACGATGAGATATTGGAGTTTTCAGAGCTTGGAGATTATATTAATTACCCGGTTAAAAACTATTCCTCAGGTATGAGAGCAAAACTTGGTTTTTCAGTCGCAACATTAGTTGAACCGGACATTTTAATCATCGATGAAATCCTGTCTGTAGGAGACATCAAATTCAGAAAGAAAAGTTCTGAAAAAATAAGATCCATGATGCATGATGGAGTAACTGTGCTTCTGGTTTCACATTCAATCGCCCAAATCAAGGAAGTTTGCGACAAATGTATTTGGATTGAAAACGGCCATCTAATTATGGAAGGGGAAGTTAACGAAGTTTGTGATGCTTACATGAAAAGTGCGGAATCTGGTAAAAAATAGGGGTATTAGAATGGATAAAAGATGGATTTTAATATTAATAATAATGATTATAGCTATACTTTGTGGTTATTATATAACTCAATCATCCCCGAATGTTGGAAATGCAGTTGCAAATATCAATAAAAGCAGTGTTACATTGCCTTACGGATTTTCTGTAAAGCATTCAGATGCAGGAAGCATTGAATTAATTAACAAAAATACTCTTGAAAGCATTTATCTTGAAGATTTAGGTAAAAATGACAATGCAAAATCACTATTTGACAACCAATTGAAAAAGATAAGCAAAACTGATAATTATAAGGTTATGGATCATATTTCAAATACCACTTCCAATGGAGTCACGGTATATATTGTTCATTATATTGATTTAAACAACACTAACTTTAAAAATCAGTCTATCAGTTATTTTTACACCTGGGGACATACATTCTATGCAAAATTAAGTTGTTTTGACAGTGCCGATTCAATAACTGAAAAAACATTATTCATAGCGGAAACCATTCAGCCGGATTATAAAAAACCACAGGATGACAATAAGCAGCCTGAGCAATCTGAAGATGGAGTAAAATTAAATAGAACTATTAAAGCACAAGATTAGTGATAAAATTGATGTTTTCAATAGTAATCTCCTCATGGGAATCTGAAAAGTCAGCTGAAAATACAATCAATTCACTGACTGGTCAGATTTTGGATTTTGAAAAAAACATTGAAGTGATTATTTTAGGCAATTCACATGACAATAGCGAAAAAATCTATGAGAAGTATTGTCAAAAATTCCCAAATAACTTCAAATACATCAATGACAGCAATTTGGCATCTGCAAAAAACATTGCACTGGATATTGCAAGAGGAGAATACATTAACTTTTTAGAATGTGGAGACACCCTTTCAAAAAACACCCTTAAAGACGTTTCAGCCACTTTTGATAATAATGCCAATATAGATTTGGTTTCAATTTCCATTTATTCCGAGGGCAATCCCCTAAAAGAATATGATAATGACGATGTCATAGATTTATATAAATTTCCACAATATTATCAGGTTTTCGGCAAAAACACTTTCATTAAAATCGATTGTGTGAAAAATATCAAATTTCCGCAAATCATTACCTCCCAGGAGACTGTTGTTGCAAATGAGGTGCTAATCAACAATCCGAATATGGGAATATGCGGAACCTCAAGACTAGACTCCATTAAAGACAGTGACACAGATCAGCTGAAAAGAGAATTTTATACAGAAAGATGCAACAGTTATTTCAGATATCTGATTGACAGAAGTTTAGAAAAGTATCAGAAAGTCCCTGATTTTATTCAAAACACCATATTGCATGACCTCAACGAAATAATTAATGTTGAAAACATCACAGACATCCTGGATAAGTCAGAAATTGCCGATTTTAAAAACTCACTGAACATTACCCTAACCCACATCGATGATGAAAACATTATGGGCTTTGAAACAATGGATGATGATTCGAAGCTTAAGAGTTTTCTTCTTAAATACGGCGAGCTTAAAAAAGAGATTACAGGCCGGTTTAACTTAAACACCGTTTTTATTGATGTTTATGAAATCATCAATGATGAACTGTACGTTCTGGCAAATATTCAAAATTTAAATGATGAGAATGTTGACACATATATCAACGGCCGGAAAATTGACAGCAAAAGAATCAGATTTCCTCAAAGAGACAAATGTTGCATTGATATAGTTTTTTCAAAGGACAACTCATTTGAATTCAGACTGCCATTGAATAAGGAGAAGAAATACGAAATTATATTCAAACAGAAAGATTTTGTTTTAGATATTGATTTTTCAAGACCATGCAACTTTTCAAAAGTGATAGGATATGCAAAAACCAGACATTATCTGAGTATCCTAAAAGAGAATCGCATTGTCATCGAGAAAAAGACAAGCATGAAATGGCTCGTGCAGGAAGCAAAAACACTGGCCCGAATTTTGAAAAGAAGAGAACCGGGATTTCATGTTGGAGTGCCGTTTAGAATTGCATATATGATCGGATATCCGTTTTTGCGAAATAAGCATATCTGGTTTTATATGGACCGTCCGGAATCTGGCGATGACAATGGAATGCATTTATTCAAATATTCCATTGACAAAGACCCTAAAATCAAAAAATATTTCATTTTAGATAAAAATAGCAAGGATTATAATAAAATGAGTAAAATAGGTAATGTTTTAGGGTTTAAATCAATCAGGCACAGATATCTGGGAATGTTTGCCGAAAACATTATTTCATCACACCCCGACAATCAGGACATTTATCCATTTTGGGGAAGGTATCCGTTCTTTGCAGGTCTTTTGAAGTCAAACACCATCTTTCTGCAGCATGGAATAATCAAAGATGACATTTCATCATGGTTAAATAAGACCAACATGAACCTGTCATTTTTTTTAACCAGCACAAAAATGGAATATGAATCGATTTTCAAATATCCCTACCATTATGGAGAAAATGTTGTTCAGCTGCTTGGACTTCCGAGATTTGACACATTAAAAAATGAAACGGACAAAAAACAGGTTGTCATAATGCCTTCCTGGAGAAGAATTCTGACCGGAAAGTCAGATGATTACATAAAAGAAAGTGAATTTTTCAAAAGATTCAACAGTTTAATCAACAATGAGCGACTAATCGAAATGGCCAAAAAATATGATTATGAAATAATTTTCAGGCCACATCCAAAGGTCTATGACTTTATTGAATTATACGATACAAATAACCATGTAAAAATTGACTATCAAATGGAGGACTATCAGACACTTTTCAACAACGGATCCATACTGATTACCGACTATTCATCTGTTGCATTTGACTTTGCATACCTCTACAAACCGGTAATATATTATCAGTATGGCAATGATTATCATTTTGATGTTGAAGAGAGCTTTTTCAATTATGAAACAATGGGACTTGGAGAAATCTGCAAAAATGAGGATGAACTGGTCGATTTGATTATTGAATACATGAAAAATGATTGCAAAATCAAGGCTAAATATCATCAAAGAATCAGAGATTTCTATTTATTTACTGACAGGAATAACTGTAAAAGAGTGTATGATGCAATAAAAGAGATTCCTTTAAAGGACTAGTTCCATATTGTTCATTCCCCTTTCAAAACTTCCTATCTTTAGCCTTTTTTTATTGAATACCTTGAAACCTAAACGTTCATAAAGGGCTTTTGCACCGGCATTTCTAAAATCCGCATCCAGTATTACTCTTGCATAACCTTTTTTTCTGGCATATTCGATTGAATCAAGCAAAACCTTTTTACCTATGCCTTTTCCCCTTAACGAGTCGTCGATTGCAATTTCGGCAATGTAGAAATCATCTTTTTCAATGTCACATAATACAAAATAATCCAAAATATCGACGATGAGAAGTTTAAGTGATTTGAAATAGAATTTATGAGATGTTTTTGAAGTGTATATGATTAAAATGCCTATTACATTGTGATTTTCATCCAGAACAACCTTGAAATAATCATCCAATTCCCTTTTATATAAATCCTTTTCGATTGTTGCAATAGCTTTGGATTTATTTTTAAAAAGCATGTCGAAGGTTCTGAAATCAACATCATAAACTAACCTGGCCACTTTTGAGGTATCATGGATTTGAGGATTGAATGTTTCATATTTCATCTAATCACTGTTTACAATTGTCAGCGCAAATACTCCGGCTCCGAATCCGTTGTCAATATTCACAACGGCAATTCCCGGCGCACATGACTGAAGCATTGCATCCAAAGCCACTCTTCCACCTTCCCCAACACCATAACCGACTGATGTTGGAACTCCTATTACCGGAACATCAACAAGACCTGCAACGACAGATGGAAGTGCACCTTCCATTCCGGCACATACTATAAACGCCTTTACATCTTGGGCCACCATATGTGCGATTTGAGGAAATAGTCTGTGGATTCCTGCAACGCCTATGTCATAGGAGGTTATTGCCTCGCATCCCCCTTCCTCAACTATTACCCTTGCCTCTTCTGCAATATTGATGTCTGATGTTCCTGCAGTTATTATTCCTATTTTAGCTTTTGGCTGTTTTTCAGTGATTTTCTTTCTGATAATTAGGATTTGTGCCCTTTTATTATATTCTATTATATATGGATTTTCACCCAAATCTCTAACTATTCTTTCATATCTTTCATTGGACAGTTTGGTTATAATCAAATCTTCCTCACTGTTTTTTACATAATTCTTGATTATTATGATTAAATCATCATAATCCTTACTTGGTGAAAATACGGCTTCCGGAAAACCTGTCCGTTCGCTTCTTTTAATGTCGAACTTGGCAATGTCATCAAACTCCAAAATACTTTCGGATTTGAGAAGTTTTTCTGCCTCATCCACATTAAGTTTTCCACTTGCCAATCTTTCAAGAATCTCTTTCATAATATAATATTAAAGATAAAATTATATAAAATTTAACTTACAATATTATAATTTAATGAATGCAGTAAAGATTTTAACACAAGGTATCGTCCAGGGCGTGGGATTCAGGCCATATGTATACAGGCTAGCCAGTGAATTAGACCTGAAAGGATCAGTCAGAAACCTGGGGAATGTGGTTGAAATCATAATTGAAGGTGAAAAGACCTCTGATTTTATTGAAAGACTCCCCAGGGAATTGCCTCCAATTGCAAAAATCGATTCGATGGAAGTCTTTGAAAGTGATATTGAAAATTATTCTGATTTTGAGATTATAGAAAGTGGAGATGCATACTCCGGAGTCAGCGTAATACCTCCGGACATTGCAATATGTGACAAATGCCTTGAGGAAATTAGAAATCCGCAGGACAGGCGCTACAAGTATGCATTCAATGCATGTACCGATTGCGGACCCAGATTTACCGTTATTGAAAGCGTGCCGTATGACCGTATAAGAACCTCAATGGAGGATTTCCCGTTATGCGATGACTGTCTTGTTGAATATAGACAACCTCTTGACAGACGATATCATGGAGAGGCAATATGCTGCAGCGACTGCGGACCGCAAATGGAAATCTATAAAGGCAGCGAAAAGTTGGATGTTGACAATCCCATAAAAAAAGGTGCTGAAATACTGAAGGAAGGCGAAATTTTAGCCATAAAGGGAATTGGCGGAACACATCTTGTTGTTGACGCATATAATGATGATTCCATAAAGGAATTGCGAAAAAGGCTAAACCGTCCGAATCAGGCATTTGCGGTGATGTGCAAGGATTTAAAATCCTTGAAAAAATATGCAAAGCTGACTTCAAGAGAAGTTGAGACAATAACAAGCAACAAAAGACCGATTGTGATTTTAAAAAAAAATGAAGGTTACAGATTCCCTGAATCTTTATCTCCGGGACTTCACAATATAGGAGTTATGCTTCCATACTCACCGATGCATTATCTTCTCTTTGACGAGGGCGACATTGACACATATGTAATGACATCGGCCAACATCCCGGGCGAGCCGATGATGATTGAAAATGCAGACATCATAAATGGTGTTAACGATTATTCACTTATCCACAACCGCAGAATACTGAACAGATGTGACGATTCAGTCATCAGGTTTAGAAACAATGAACTGTCATTCATCAGGCGTTCAAGAGGATACACCCCAGAGCCGTATACTATAAATTATGAGGTCAATGACCGGAATGTCCTGGCATTGGGGCCTGAGCTTGACGTTACATTTTCAATAGCAAGAGGCGATAAGGTATATCCTTCACAGCACATTGGAAACACAAATAAGCCAAAAACACTGATGTTTCTTAGAAAAGCCATTGAAAATATGGAAAGAATCACTAAAATCAATGAATTTGATGTGATTGCATGTGATATGCATCCGCATTTTTTCACAACACGCCTTGCCCATGAGCTTTCTGAAAAATACTCCGCTGAAGTTTTGCCGGTTCAGCACCATCATGCACACACCGCCGCACTTGCAAACGACCATGGAATTGATGAGATGATTTGCATTGCTGCTGACGGAGTGGGATACGGCAGTGACGCAACCAGCTGGGGCGGAGAGATATTATATACTGATATAAATAGCTTTGAAAGAATGGCCCATCTGCAGCCCCAACTGATGCCCGGCGGAGATATGGCAACCAGGTATCCCGTAAGAATGCTTACAAGCATATTGGATGACGATGAGCTGATTAGAAATTATACTGATTATTTCAAATACGGTGAAACTGAAATCAGAAACATTAAAAAACAGATTGAAGCTGGAATAAACGTCGGTTTAAGCACAAGTACCGGACGTGTTCTTGATTCAATGGCTGTGGCCCTGGAAATATGTCATGAAAGAACCTATGAAGGAGAATGCTCAATGAAACTAGAATCTGCCGCATACTACTCAACCGAAGAGCTTGAGATTCCTGCAATCATTGAAAATGATCAGCTGAACACCACAGAGATTTTGCGCGAAGTGGTGAGACTATATCAGAATGGTGCAAAAAAGGCTGATGTGGCAGCTGCAGGTCAAAGGGCTGTTGCAAACGGTTTAAGTGAACTTGCAGTTCAAGCTGCAGACAAGAAAAGTATTTCAGATATAGGTGCAACCGGAGGAGTGTTTTATAATGAGGCCATAACCGAAACCGTGAAGAATTATGTTGAAAAAAACGGTTACAACTTCATTCAACACCTGAACACCTGTGCCGGTGACGGTTCGGTTTCACTAGGTCAAAGCATTGTTGCTAAAAAGATTTAAGAGGATTGTTTTGATAAAACCTCTTCAACAAAACTTAATTTATAATTTGTACCTCTCACAATTTCCTCAATACTGAAACCTTTTGAGAACATATTCACAATGGTTTCTGCCCTATCTTTTTTAACTTTTTCATCTGCAACCCTTTGAGCATACTCCTCAACAATTTTCATATTACCACTAAGTCCATTACTGTTATTTAAGAATCTAATGTAAAAAAAACTCAAAAAAATTAAATTAAAAAGTTTGATGCCAAAACTTCTTTAACAAAACTTAATTTATAATTTGTACCTCTCACAATTTCCTCAATACTGAAACCATTTGAGAACATATTCACAATAGTTTCTTCCATTATTTTTTTAGCTTTTTCATCTGCAACCCTTTGAGCATACTCCTCAACAATTTTCATATTACCACC
>NZ_CAMJUE010000053.1 GCF_946408925.1 uncultured Methanobrevibacter sp. | reverse complement strand
TAACTGTTAATGTGGCTGATTCTAATTTCACAGGCAACACTGCATCAGTAGAGGGCGGTGCTCTCTATATGGGCTCAGGTAATATTGAAAATTCCAATTTCTCCAACAACAAGGCATGTGATGAGGATGGTGACGGTGACGGTGGTGCTGTTTACATCACCGGCAATGCTACTGTGGTAAATTCCAAATTCACCGGCAATAAAGCCGATACTGGTTCTGCAATTTACTTCTGGACTCTTGCGGAATTCACATATGTTAGGTCAATTTCCCACTCCACATTCCTGAACAATAGGGCGAATATGGATAATCATGTTCCATTTGATGCAACAATGAACGGAACCAATCTGGAAATCAGATTTTTGGGTAACGATAATCTTTTAAATGCAATACTTTCCAGAAGGAATGCCGATGTCAATGTCACAAACGTTACCTACTGGGGAGCAAACGGCATTGAAAACACTGGTGATGTGACCATTGTGCCGGTCATGTCCTATATGGAAGCAGGTCAGAACGTTACCGTTAGGGGTGTTGTCAACGGAGCAAACATTAATGTAACTGGAGTAACAGATGATGAGGGTAAAATAGTCCTGGAGAATGTTGGCGATTACAATATAACTGTCAGCCACAATGAGGATTCATACTACTCTTCTGCTGAAATGTTTTTAACAAACAGGCTGTTCAGCTTAAACGTGACTGATATCACAACCAACAACAAGACAGTCAACATCACTGCAAAATCCGATATATTAAGCGAGATCATGCCTGGCGATGTAGTTTTCAGACTGTCTGATGAGGAGTCCGTCAGAGCATATTATGCAGGAAACGGAACCTGGTGGAGAGTGTACACTTTTGATGATTTCGGCACTTACAAGGTCGGCGCATCATTTAGCGGACCATACAATGTAAGCATCAGGAATGCCACCATAGCTGTTCTTAAGGTCATGGAGCCTGGTGATGTGAAGGTTGATGTTGTCGGAGGAAAAGTCACTGTAACCGTTCCAAGCGATGTCACAGGTAATGTCAGAGTAATCATAAACAATGTAACCTATCCTGTAACTGTCTCTAAAGGCACTGGAACTGTTAATGTTCCTTCAGTTCCTGCCGGTGATGTGGCTGTAGTGATATCCAATGACACCAAATATGGCAATGTATCATTTAATGCCACTCCGACTGTAATTGCAGTGTCTCTTGACTCCAACAGGAACATCAACGTATTCTACCTTGAGCCTGCAAGCTACAGTGTCCGTGTAATCGATTCAAATAAAAAGCCTGTTGCTGGTGTGAGCGTCAAGTTCACAGTTGCAGGGAAAGTTTACTCTGTTTTAACCGACGCTAATGGTGTTGCAACAATCAAGCCTTCCCTGGCTCCTGGAAAATACACAGTAACTGCAGGATACTTCGACAAGAGTGTTTCCAACAGTTTTACTGTAAAACAGATTATTCAAGCCAAAAAGACCACTAATGTCAAAAAATCCAAAAAACAGACTGTGATTCCAATAACAGTCAAGGGACATAAGGTCAAACAGTCTGTAAATGTCAAGTTCGCATACAAGGGCAAAACCAAGGTCAGCGTCAACTTCGGCAAGGACATGAAAAAGCAGACCGTAACCGTCAAGTTCAAAGGCAAGACCTACAAGGTCAAGGTCAACGCCAAAGGCAAGGGTACCTTGAAACTGGCTAAAAAGGTTGCTAAAAAGCTCAAGAAAGGCAAAAAATATACTGCTAAAGTGACCTACACCGGACCTAAGCTTTACAAGAATGTTAAGCTGACCGTAAAGTTCAACGGCAAAAACTACAAGGTCAAAACTGCATCCAACGGTGTCGGCAAGTTTAAAGTGACCAAAAAGATGGTTAAAAGGCTTAAGAAAGGCAAAACTGTAAGTTATACAGTAACCTACAAGCAGGCAAGTCTTGAAAGATTTGTTAAAATCAAATAAGAAGGATATTCTATCCTTCACAATTCTTTTTTTTCGATTTTTCTTTTTAAAAAATTATTCAGTGTAATCTTATTCTCAATGGCCGTCTAAAGCAGTGCTTAGCGATGTTGGCGGAGGTTAAATTTTGCTAAAAAAAATAATGGGGGTGAAATGTCCCCTATTTAAATGTTTATGGAAGGGTTTTTGACTTTTTTCAATGGGGATTTTGCTTTAATGACAATTTTATTGGCTCCAATAGGGCCGTTTTCAGTAAAAAATATTACGTAATCTCCATTGTACTTGCCTTTGTGGGTGGTGGTTTCAACAGTCATTTTCACCTTTGACTTTACTTTCTTGTAACCGATCTTTTTGCCGTTTTTGTCAAACTTAGGTATCTTGTATGTTTTGTACTGTTTTGTTTTTCCGTAGACCAGTTTATCCTTACCCTTCTTTTTTGCAGCCTGCAGTTTCTTGTACTGCTTGTCTGAAATTTTTCCCTTGTATTTTCCAAGCTTGAAGGTATGTGATGCTGATGCAGCACCTAATGTCATGCCTATGCAGAATATTACAAGGATGCTTAAAACTAAAATCTTTTTCCGGTTCATTTAATCACCTTTAATTACTTGTATGTGATGCGTATTGTATGTCTATTTGGTATTCATTGTGAAGCTATCTAATGGGTTTAAAACTTCCTATGAGTATTTGATTGAACAATTTTACAATTGATTATTAATCTCTCAATAAAATTGAAATTTGTAAGTATTTTTGACAATTATATTATTTATATTTAAAATTATAACATATCTATTGATTCACATAATGGAAAAAGTGGATATGGATAGGGGGTTTTGACTTTTTAATCATGCATTCAATTATCATTCGATGTTTGACATGAACTTTTCATATTCAAGGACTGAATATGTCGCTCATCTTCACCAGTTGATATGCTTGCAGTAAGATGTGATGATTTGACACTTTACATTGGCAGGTGCTAATTTGCATCATCCTAAATTTATTATAATGAAATTGTTTTTAAGATATCATGATTTTAATGGTATAATGTATATAATTTTCATTTAAAATTACTGAATATTTTAATAAGGAGTTATTACAAAATTATTATATGTAACATATTTTTTGGAATTTTCAGGAAAGTTAGTTCATCTCACAGCTTGATGATTTTTATTAACTTTAATTTAAGCTGAAAATGAGGCAACTGATATCCTATGGATTTCTAAAAAGAAATATCTGGTTAAATGTGAGGAAAATAATTATGGGATGCAAGAAAATAATAATCTCCTTGATATTGGCTATTTTTCTATTGGGCATAACAAGCGTGTGTGCAAGTGAAATGGATGATACAATAGCTGGTGAGGATGTAAAATCAATGGAATTATCCATTGATGAAATTGATGAGGATAATCTTAAAACAGATGATGAAAACATCCAAGTGGCAGGTGATGGTGAAACTCAGGGTGTGCAAAAAGATGAAGGTAATTATTCCACTTTGGCTCGAGAAATCGGGTCTGGAGGAAATGTTGAATTAAGTTATAATCATTATACTTATGATGAAGGCAACACTATCATTATAAGTGTTAATAATAGTGTAATTGACGGTAAGGGAGCGGTTATTGATATGGCCGAATCAAACATTCAGGCATTTAACGTAACTGCTTCAGGGGTAACAATTAAAAATCTGGTTATTAAAAATGCAAACTATACCGGCAAGGGTGGAGCAATTTACTTTGCAGGTCATGGTAATTTGACAAATTGTAATTTTACAGGCAACAATGCAACAGGTGGTGAGGATAGTGAAGGTGGTGCAGTTTACTTCTATAGTGATGGTACTGTGACAAATTGCAGCTTTACTGATAACTGCGCTAAGGGGAGTGGTGGTGCACTTTTCATCCAGGGAAAGAGTACTGTGACAAATTGTAATTTTACAAATAATAAAGCAACCGGAAATTACCGTGCGGGAGGTGCAGCTTTATTCATGGATAATAGTGTTGTGACAAATTGTAATTTTATCAATAACTATGCGACATATATGGGTGGTGCATTCATGTCTTTTCAGTCATTGGATTATTCTCCTTCCATTACTGTGGCAAATTCTAGTTTTATCAACAACACTGTAAATGCAGAACGCAGTAGTGGGGGAGCAATTTACTCAGTAGGTGTCACTGCAATCAATTGTAATTTTATCAATAACTCTGCAACAGAAAGTGCTGGTGCAATTGTCGCCTTTCAGAGGGGTAATGTGGTAAATTGTAATTTTGAGAATAACATTGGCGGCAGTAGTGGCGCTATTTATTCTATTATGAGGGTTATTTCTGCTGATACATGTATTTTCAAAACAGTTTCGGATACAACTTTCAATGTAGGTATTCTTTCACCTTCATTGAATGTTGATAATTTCACAACTTTTTACGGTTCAGGTGAAAAATTAACATTGGACTTAAAGACAAACTCAAGCATTCCCGTAACTGATGGAGTTATTTCAATTAGCGTTTACTTTAAGGACAATAACACTTGGGTTGGCAATTATACTTGTTCAGGCGGTGAAGAATGGAGTGTTGATTTGCCGGTTGGTTCATATTATGCTATTTTCGACACTGAATATGCGGGATTCAAAGCGATTAACCGAACAATAACAATAACAATGCCTAATGTCAAGCATTATGTAAACGTAACATCCATTGTAACCGACAACAGGACAGTGAACATCACTGCAAAATCCAACATTCTGAAAGGCATTCTTTGGGGAGGTAAAATGCTCTTTATCTTGCCGAACGGCACTGAAATCACTGCAGATTATGCGGGCAATGGAACCTGGTGGGCATTATGCTCATTTGATGAACTCGGAGAATATGAAATCACTGCAAAATATGTCGGCTTGGAAAATGCAGCTGTTAACAACGGCACTATAGATCTTGTTGAATTCAAACCGGTATACTCCAGCTTGTTTTATGAAATCAAATCCGGCGGGGATATTGTACTTAGATTTGACCATTACACTTATGATGAGGGCGACACCATCACTATTGCTCAAAGTGGAGTTATAGATGGCAGGGGTGCTGTCATTGACATGGCAGGCTCAAACATTCGAGCATTTACCGTAGCCGTTTCCGGGGTGACAATTAAGAATCTGACAATCAGGAACGTGAACTATGCTCGTCATGGCGGAGCATTATACTTCTGCGAAGATGGTTTTGTATCAGACTCCAATTTCATCAATAACACAGTAACAGACGATGATAGTTGCGGAGGGGCAATTTACTTTAACGGCAATGGTGCCGTAGTGTACTGTAATTTCACAAACAACACTGCAACAAGCGACGGTGGTGCAGTCTACTTCAATTCATGGGGCAGTGTGATGTTTTCCAATTTCACTGACAACAAAGTAATTGACAGTGACAGTTGGGGTGGAGCAGTCGTCATCTATGGTGGCGGAAATGTAATAAATTCTAATTTCAACAATAACCATGCTGCCCATGACGGTGGTGCGGTTTACTTCTTTGATTATGGTAATGTAGTTGACTGTAACTTCAATGATAATATGGTAGGAATCAATGGAGGTGCGCTTTACTTCCGTTGTAACGGCAGCGTAACAAACTCCAAATTCACCGGCAACAAGGCAACCGGCGTGTATGGTAATGGCGGTGCCGTTTATGTGAAAAGCAACATTGATATAACTGATTCTAATTTCACAGGCAATGGGGCGGATATGGGTTCTGCAATTTACTTGGACCATGAAGGTGGATCTGAATACCTTAGAAATATTTCCAATTCCATCTTATTAAACAATAGGGCAAATATGGATTATGAAACTCCATTTAATGTGATAATGAATGGGGGCAATATGGAAATCAGATTCCAGGGTAATGATAACATTTTAAATGCAATATTCTCCAATGTTGGTTCAAAAGTCAACATCACCAATGTCACCTACTGGGGAGCCAATGGAATTGAAAACACCGGTGAGGATACCATTGTACCGGTCATGACATTCAATGAAGCCGGCCAAAACATTACAGTTAATGGTGTTGTTAACGGTGTTGACATTAATATAGTTAAAGTCACAGATAATGACGGTAAAATAGTCCTGGAGAATGTTTTGGGTGAATATCGTATAACTGTAAGTCACGATGAGGATTCATATTATTCTTCTGCAAGAATATTATTCACAAACAGGCAGTTAAGCTTAAATGTGACTGAAATCACAACCACCAACACAACAGTCAACATAACTGCCGAATCTGAAATATTAGGCGATATCATGCCTTGCGAAGTATTTTTCATAACTTCTGACGGTTACTGCCTTGACGCAAATTATGCAGGCAACGGAACCTGGTGGGCACTGCACACATTCGATCACTGCGGAATTTACATGGTTAACGCATCTTTTAGCGGAGAATACGATGTAAGCATCCGCAATGGAACTATAACTGTAAATAAACTCAAAACAGAAATAACTGGGGCTGCAAT
Organism: uncultured Methanobrevibacter sp.; assembly: GCF_946408925.1. Taxonomy (GTDB): domain Archaea; phylum Methanobacteriota; class Methanobacteria; order Methanobacteriales; family Methanobacteriaceae; genus Methanocatella. Next base: position 6,533 of record NZ_CAMJUE010000053.1, on the reverse strand, counting down.
AACTGCCACATATAACGTTAACAAGTATCTGGTCATAACATTAAAGGACAGTGCCGGCAAGGTTTTAAGCGGTGTTGAGGTGACTGTTGAGGTAAACGGTGCTAAAACCTACACCACTGACAAGAACGGTCAGGTTAAAGTCACAACTAAGGGTCTTGCTCCTAAAACCTATGCTGCTAAGGTAACATTCAACGGAAATGCCTTCTATGAGAAGTCCGCTAAAGAAATTAAGGTTACCATTAAAAAGGCTACTCCTAAATTGACTGCTAAAAAGAAAACCTTTAAAAGATCCGTTAAGGTCAAAAAGTATAGTATTGTTCTTAAAGACAATGTGGGAAAAGCAATCAAGAAGGCAAAAGTCACTATTAAAATCGGTAAAAAAGCCTATACTGCTAAAACCAACAGTAAAGGAAAGGCAACCTTTAAAATCAAGAAATTAACCAAAAAAGGAAAATACAAGGCTAAAATATCATACAAGGGCAACAAGTACTATAATAAAGTGACTAAAAAAGTCAACATTAAAATCAGGTAGATGAGCAATTCATCTACACTTTTTTTTCTTTTAACTTATTTTTTTAATAATCTATTTAATATTGGGCTAGTAAATTGTATATTTTCATAATTATTATATAAACTTACTGAATACTTTAATAATGATAAATTACAAAATTAGTAAATGTAATATATATTTAATTTTTTAGGAAAGTTGGCATATTTAACAGTTTATCATTAATGGGATGTTCTGCATTCAAAAACTTTAATTTAAGGGTGAATCGAATTTTTCATGGAATTGTTATGGCTATAATTTCTAAAGAAAGATATGTACTGTGAGGAGAATAATTATGGAATACAATAAAATAATAATCCCATTAATACTTGCTATTTTTCTATTAAGCATAACAAGCGTGTGTGCAAGTGAAATAGATACTACCATAGCCAGTGAGGATACAAATTCAATGGAATTATCCATTGACGAAATTGATGATGATAATCTGCAAACAGATGAGAAAAACATCCAAGTGGCAGATGATGAAACATTAAGTGCGCAAGAAGATGATGAAGCATTAAGTCTGAGTATGAATAAGTATTCAAATTTGGCTCAAGAAATTGGGTCTGGAGGAAATATTACATTACAGTATGATTATTACATGTATGACGAAGGCAGCACTATCACAATAAGTGTTGCGGATAGTGTAATTGACGGTAAGGGAGCGGTTATTTATATGGATGGATCAAACATTCGAGCTTTCAATGTGACCGCTTCAGGAGTGACATTTAAAAATTTAACAATTAAAAATGCGAACTATAATGGTTATGGAGGGGCAATTTACTTTACCGGTTCAGGTACTGTGACAGATTGTAATTTCGAGGATAACAAGGCAAATGGAGAGCATTCAAATGGTGGTGCAGTTTACTTTCAAAATAATGGTGTAGTTAGAAATTGTAATTTCACAGGCAACACTGCAACTTATAATGGCGGTGCCGTTTTCTTTAGTAAAAACGCTGAATTGACAAATTCCAATTTTATTAAAAACACTGCAACTTATCGTGGAGGTGCAGCTTACATCTTTGAGGGTACTGGCACTGTGTTGAATTGTAGTTTCACTGATAACACTGCAACAGATAATCGTGGTGGCGCAGTTTTCATCTATTATGGTCCATGTACTTTAACAAATTGTATTTTTAATGGTAACTCTGCAAAAAATGGAAGTGCTATTAGTAGTGAGACTAATCTTGCAGTTGCGGCAGATACCTGTATTTTCAAAAAAGATTCCGATACAACCTATCAAACACGTATCCTATCACCTACATTGAATGCAGATAATTTCACAACTGTCTATGGCTCAGGTGAGAAATTAACATTTGACTTAAAAACAAACTCAAGCATTCCTATAACCAATGGTAATATCTCAATAAGTGTGTACCTTAAAGACAATAACACTTGGGTTGGCAATTACAGTTGTATAAGTGGTGAAGGTTGGATTCCCGATTTGCCGGTTGGCTCTTATTATGCTATTTTTTCCACTGAATATGCTGGAGCCCAGGCAATCAACAGGACAGTAACAGTAACAATGCCTGATGCCAGATATTATATTAATGTGACTTCACTTAGAACCTCCGATAAAACCGTGAACATCACTGCAAAATCCAATATTCCAAAAAATCTTATTTGGAATGCTAAATTAGTGTTTATCTTACCAAACGGTACTGAAATCGCTGCGAATTATTCAGAAAATGAAAACTGGTGGGCATCATACACATTTGATGAATACGCAGTCTATGAAATCAATGCAAAATATTCCGGCTTGGATAATGTAGATGTTAGCAAGGGCAATTTAACCATTGTTGAATTTGACTCTGTATACTCCAGTCTGGCCCGTGAAATCGCATCCGGCGGAGATATTGTACTTAAATTTGACCACTACACTTATGATAAGGGTTCCACTATCAATATTGGTCACACCTGTGTTATAGACGGTAGGGGTGCTGTCATTGATATGGCAGGTTCAAACATTCGTGCATTCTATGCAAACGTTGAAGTTACAATTAAAAATCTAACAATTAAAAACGTGAACTTTAATGGTGATGGAGGAGTAATATACTTTAATACTAATGGTCATGTGTCAAATTGTAATTTCATCAATAATAGAATAACTGGAGATCAAAAGAATGGTGGTGCACTTTACTTCAAGAAAAGTGGTGAGGTGTCAAATTGTAATTTCACAGACAATGCTGCATCTTATAAAGGTGGTGCAATCTATTATTGTCCGTCAACAGAGAGTGTACTTGTTCCTCAGTCAACATATGGTACAGTGAAAAATTGTACTTTCACTAGAAACACTGCAAAGCAGGGTGGTGGAGCCATCTATTTTGAAGGAAGTCATATGGATGTGGAAAATTCTATTTTCACAGCCAACATCGCAGACTCTGATGGTGGTGCGGCTTTCATGGGTGATGGTAGTGTGAAAAATTGTACTTTTGTTGATAACCAGGCAAAAGGTCAATTCGGTCGTGGAGGTGCACTTAACTTCCTCTTGAATGTCATTGTGTCAGATTCCACTTTCACAGGTAACTATGCAACCGAAGAGGGCGGTGCAATTTACATGCCTCATGCGGGCAGTGTGACAAACTGTAAGTTTGATGGCAACTCTGCAAAAGAGGCCGGTGGCGCTATTTACTCTCATCGTGAGCAGGTTGCTGCAGACACCTGTATTTTCAAAACAAGTGCTGATTCAATAAATGCAAATATAATTATCCGTTCACCTACATTGAATGCAGATAATTTCACAAGTGTTCATGGCTCAGGTGAGAAATTAGCATTTGACTTAAAGACAAACAGTAGCAGTTCAGTAACAGATGGGAATATTTCAATAAGTGTTTACTTTAAGGACAATGATAATTGGGTTGGCAATTACAGTTGCATAAGCGGTGAAGGATGGATTCCAGAATTGCCGGTTGGCTCTTATTATGCTGTTTTCAACACTGAATATGCCGGATTTGAACCAATCAACAGGACAGTAACAATAACAATGCCTAATGTCAAGTATCATGTGAATGTGACTTCACTTGAAACAAACAATAAAACTGTGAACATCACTGCAAAAACAGATATTCCAAAAGACATTCTTTGGAATGGCAAATTAACATTCATCTTGCCGGATGGCACAAAAATCAATGCAACCTATGCTGATAACGCTACATGGTGGGCAGTACATACCTTTAATGAGTATAGTGTTTACGAAATCAGCGCAGCATATGATGGATTGAATGATGTCACCGTCAACAACGGAACCATAACAATAACCAAGGCGGATTCAACAATAACTCTGGAAAACATTACTTTAGCTTATGGCGAATCCATTAACGTAACTGTTACAACCACAGGATCTAAAGGAATCACCGCAAAGATTGGTGAGAGTGAAATTGTGGTTAGTGGATTTGTAATTTCCATTCCTGTTTTGGATGCATGCAATTACACTTTAACAGTAACAACAACACCTGATGAAGACCACAATCCGGTAACCAAAACAGTAAACATCACTGTAAACAAAGCCGATTCCACATTAACAGTAGAGGATATTGCATGTGATTATGGCAGTCTCGTTTCGACTGTAGTTTCCATCACTGGTGCTGATGCGATTAATGCCAGTGTAGTTGGCCATCCTGAAGCTGTCGTTAAAGTGAATGGTACCAACATTACCGTTTCCGGCTTAAATGCAGGAACCTACGCTTTAACCGTAACGACAATAGTTGACAAGAATCACAATAGCGCAACCAAGAACGCTACAATAACCGTCAATAAGATTGATGTAGCTTTAAATGTTAATGATGTTGTCTTGGATTATCGCGTCGCAGGCAATGTTACTGCTGTGGCTGAGGGAGCCACCGGCATTGTTGCCAAAATAGGTGAGAATGAACTTGTGGTTGATGGATATGTAATCTCCATTCCGGCTTTAGATGCAGGAACATACACTTTAACCGTAACCGCAATAGGTGATGCGAACTACAATAACGTAACCAAGAACGCTACAATAACAGTGAATAAAATTAAAACCGAAATAACTGGCTCTGCAATAACCGCCACATATAATGTCAACAAGAACCTAGTCATTACATTAAAGGACAGTAATGGCAAGGCTTTAAGTGGTGTTAAAGTGACTGTTGTCTTGAACGGTGCTAAAACCTACACCACCGACAAGAACGGTCAACTTAAAGTCTCAACCAAGGGACTTGCTCCTAAAAAATACACTGTTAAGGTAGCATTCAACGGAAACTCCGTCTATGACAAGTCCACCAAAGACATTAAGGTTACTGTTAAAAAGGCAACTCCTAAATTGACCGCCAAAAAGAAAACCTTTAAAAGGTCCGTTAAAGTTAAAAAGTACAGTATTGTTCTTAAAGACAATGTTGGAAAAGCAATCAAGAAGGCAAAGGTCACTATTAAAATCGGCAAAAAAACATTCAAGGCTAAAACCAACAGCAAAGGTAAAGCAACCTTTAAAATCAAGAAATTAACCAAGAAAGGTAAATACAAGGCTAAAGTATCCTACAATGGCAACAAGTATTATAATAAAGTGACTAAAAAACTGAATATTCGAATCAAGTAGATGCATGTGCATCTACACTTTTTTTATTTTTAGATATTTTAACTTATTTTCTTTAATCTACGCTTCATTATTCAATGGTTTTAACCGTTAACTTTGATAAAACTGTCATGATCATCAAAGGATTCGGCCATTCTCGTTATGGCGTCCTGGTCATTGCCATGAATGATGATGTTAGCATCATCACCTTCGCCAAATGAGGCAAAGGTATTGTTGGATGTCTTGTAGACCTTAACGGTACCGTTAACCTCAACAAGTTCACTGGTTGAATTAAAATCATCATCCGTCAGATTTGTCCCCACCGTGAAGGCATGCACGGCATCACTATGATTTTCCATTAGCATACTCAACCAGCACGCCATCATCAGTGTTTGAGTGTTTAAGCTCAAAATCAGGCTCTTCCGATATTTCCAACTCAAAACCGTTAAAATCATGCTTCTCAAGGGCAATGGATGTTGGGTAAAGAACGGCGTCACCAATGATTAAAGCAAGCACTATCCAATGATTTTCGTTTGCATAGATGTCATAAGCGTATTTCGCATATCGTACCTTGCTTTTAACCGGCAATGATGCGCCGCAGGTACGACAGTACTTGGCACCTCTCTTATTTCTGCTTCCGCATTTGCTGCACTTAACCATGAAAGCACCGCTTATTTAAAATTATAATCTTTTTGATATCAGAAGCTTTGGCATTAATCGGCTATTATAACTGAATTGAGCATCCGGATTATGGTTTCATCATCATTTCCGATGACTGTAAACTCATACTCTCCAATATCTCTTTCAATATAGTAGACAGTTTTTCCCTGATTGCTCTTGTAGACTGTGATGTCTCCTTCCTGGCGATCAAGGCTCACTTCCGACGGGTGTGTTCCTCCACGTATTGTGGAAACCATTATGCTGAACACTTCATCTGAATAGTCTCCCGCATTTTCCATTCCCACATATCCTCCAAATCCGTATGACGGAATGGAGGAGGTTTCAACGAAATTGGACCCTTCAGGTATGAGCATTGTGAATACTCCAAAGTCCTCGGTTACAAGCGGAACATCCGGAGTTAAAACGCCGCTTGCCAGTATGACTGCAACAGCCAAAACCACCACAACTGCAATCAGGATGAATATTATTGTTTTGTTTTTGGAATCAGTTTGGGGAATGCTTGAAATAGCGGATTTGTGTTTGTGTCCGCATTTCTGGCAGTATTTCTCATTTGGAGATATTTCAGCGCCGCAGTTTTCACAGCAGTTGTTCTGTTCAATCGGGCGTCCGCATTCATGGCAGAATTTGCCCTTTCCCCTGATGGGCGCTCCACAGTTTTTGCAGTAGTCTTGCATTTTTCACCTCTATTATGATTGAACTACCTCGACTTTGTAGAAGTCGAGGATTCCTAGATTTGTTTTTTTGTACCACTTGTTTATTTGGCGTTTT
>NZ_CAMJUE010000052.1 GCF_946408925.1 uncultured Methanobrevibacter sp. | reverse complement strand
ATCTCATAGAATTAGCTGAATATTTGAAAACAAAAGAATTTTCAGATGAAAACTATGACCTGCAGTGCATTAATCGAACTATCATTAACAGAGCGTATCTTTCAACATATCTTCACACTCAGGAATGGGTAATCAATAATGGTCCACACAATGACATTAAGGATTATTGCGAAAATGATGTTGGATATCATACTGCAATTGGTATTGCATTAAACAAACTAAACGAAAAAACAATTAGCAACAAACACCTTGATTTCTACAACTAAGAGTTGATGCTGATTATGATACGTAACCATCATAACTCGCAGTGATGCACAACGAGCATTGGATTTAGCTTCCCAAATCCAAAATGCATTGCAATAGAATTATTTTTTTTAAAACTCCAATTCAAACTAAAAGCAATATTGACTTGTGCTTATTTTTTAGGCAGGATATTTGCCGGAGAAACCATCCAGTTGTTGTAGTACTGTTTTTTATATTCAATGAATGAGAATTCTATCCCGCTTACACCGTATTTCGGATTGTAGCCAAAGACATTGCAGTACTCCTCCAAATCATCACGCTCACTTTTCATTGCACGGGTAACATCACATAATGCCTTTGTATCATCAATTGCACGGTGAAAATTGACCTCTTCGATGCCGTAATGCTTTACCGCATCGATCAGCTTGTGAGGATATTTGGCGCGGTCCTTGAACACTGTCAAGGTGTCAAGCCAATCCAGACTTTCCACGATTTCATCAGCCTCACCCGGAAAATGCCTTTTCAAAAGACTGTAGACAAATGACAGGTCAAACTGTGCATTGTGGGCTATCATTAATGTGCCCGGAGTGAGTCTTTTTTTCAAATCTAAAGCAATGTCCTTTTCACCGAATCCCTCATCTTCAAGCATCTGATCGGTGATTCCTGTGATTTTGATGATTTTTTGAGGAAGAAGTCCATCCACTTTAATAAATTTATCATATTCCTCCACAATCTTTCCGTCAACGACTGTAATCATTGCAAGCTCTATTATCTGGCAGCATCCACAGTCAAGTCCTGTTGTTTCTGTATCAAAATATATAACTTTCATGTTAACACTTTAAATCAGTTTATATGGTGCATCGTCCTTGTTTCTCGGATACTCATTGGTTGTCAATGGCTTATCAATTTTTTCAAGCCTGTTGTCCAGGAGTTGTCTTCCGTCTTCGCTTGCACAGAATATCGGCACCTTCACTCCGTAATAATATGGCTCATATTTATCGGCATACTCGTCAATTGCCTTTGAAGCGCATGCGGTGACTATATCCGCATTGTCAAAAAGCATCTTCACTTCATCCATATCCGCCCCGGTAGTGTGTGCCACGAAAATGTATACGTTCACATCATCATCCACCGGATACTCCCTAATTTCACGCACCATCTCCGAAGGCAATATTGTTATTGCAATATTCTTATATCCCATATCAAGGGCCACTTTCAATCCTTCAAGCTGGTTTAATTCCGCATTTTCGGGGTTTAAAACAGTGCTTCCCTTATCTTCAAGTTTTTTGATTACTTCAGGTATAGGGGTTGTGCTTACAAGACCGGAAACTCTTCCGCCAACTCCCTGAACGACTCTCGGGTCGGTCATTATTACAGTTCCGGCTCCGTCACATGCTCCAACCACACAGTCAATGTTTCCCAGTTCCATGTTGGTTTTAAGGATTTCTGATATTCCAACAGTTACCGCATCATCCATTTCGACCACTCTTTGCGGTGTGCACATTCCGAAATCCCTGATTCTGAAATTGATGTTTTTGCGTATGAACTCTTCGTTTAATTCATCCACTTTGTGCATTGCATGGAACATTGGACAGTATTTCATTTCAGATGATCCCACTTCTGTAATTTCACCATTTTCGATTACCACTCGCACTTTACCTAATGTTTCAATTACATGTTTATCTTCAGCCATATAATCACCCTCTACAATATCAACTTGTATATGTTGGGATTTCTAGAATTTTTAATTGGTGTATTCTAAGATATCTCCGTTAAACCACCGGTTCAGACAATTTTACAGGGATTAATATTCTTTTCGCTTGAAAAATTTTTTATTAATCACATTGTCAATAATTAATTTATGCACGTTAGTATTTAAAGTTCATCAAAGAGCAGTTGAAAAGTAATATGCTGGCGTGGAATTCAACCTAAACTAATAATTAGATAAAAAAGTATCGTTAAAAAATAGACTTGGTTTAAAAAAGATTTGTGAACAGAATGTCCACAAACCAATCTTAAACTATAAATGTTTTTGTTAAGACTTCGAATTGATAAGAGTTCGCCTCCATCAATCCCAATAAAGATTAAAAAATCTTCATCACAATTATATTAATTTACATAGTATATAAATTTTTTGAATACAATATTGATAAATTATTAAAAATCTGAAGAAACAGCCATTTCCAACCATACAATATTGAATCATAGATTAACTTATGAAAAAATTTTTATAGCATGAATCAAACTCCAAAAAATCAATTTAGAATCAAATGAAATGAACAACTCGCATTAAATGACATTTGAATTGATTAATGTTTAAACACCCACAATTTAGAAAAAATCCTATATATCAAGAAAAACTAATACTATTAATGATTAGTCAATTTATGTGAGGGATGAAATTTGACTCAAAAAAGTGAAGCGAAAAAGGGCAACATCACACCTGAGATGGAATATGTTGCAGAATATGAAAATATGGATGTCAACAAATTAGTCAAGCTTATAGATAACGGCAAAGTCGTGATTCCTAAAAATGTCAATGGCCATTCAAAACCCTGCGGGATTGGAGAAGGTCTCAAAACCAAGGTCAATGCAAATATCGGTTCATCTTCAAAGATTGATGATTTGGACCTTGAAGTGGACAAAGCGAAACTGGCCCAGGAATACGGTGCAGATGCATTAATGGATCTCTCAACAGGTTCAAACCTGAAATTGTTCAGGAAAAAAATCATGGAAGCTGTTGATTTGTGTATCGGAACCGTACCGATTTATGAGGCAGGAGTGGTTACATTATCCAAAAACCAGGAAATTGTCGATATGGACCCGGACGATATCTTTAAAGCCATTGAAAACCAGGCAAAAGAGGGAGTGGATTTCATGACCCTTCACTGCGGAATCACCAGGGATCTGGTTGAAAAGCTTAAGGCCTCAAACAGGATGATGGGAATTGTCAGCCGTGGAGGGACTTTCATGGCATCATGGATTAATCACAATGAAATGGAAAACCCGTTATATGAAAATTATGACTACCTTTTGGAGCTGTCATACGAATATGACATTACCTTATCCCTGGGTGACGGTCTTCGTCCGGGCTGTCTGGCAGATGCAAGTGACATCCCTCAAATTCAGGAGCTTGTCAATCTCGGAGGACTTGTCAAAAGGGCGCAGGATGCAGATGTGCAGGTTATGGTGGAAGGTCCCGGCCACATGCCTTTAAACCAAATCAGGGCAAATATGGAAATCCAGAAGACAATCTGTCACGGCGCACCATTTTATGTGCTGGGGCCACTCGTCACAGACCTTGCCCCAGGATATGACCACATCACAGGAGCGATAGGAGGGGCAATTGCGGCCACTGCAGGTGCAAGCTTCCTCTGTTATGTCACACCTGCCGAACACCTATCACTGCCCAGCTTAGAGGATGTTAAGGAGGGGGTGGTTGCTTCCAAGATTGCGGCCGAAGCGGCAGATGTTGCAAAAGGCCTGCCTCAGGCATGGCAGCGGGAGCGTGCAATGGCACAGGCACGTAAGAATTTTGACTGGGAAAGCCAGTTTGACCTTGCACTGGACAAATCCAAGCCAAGAAAATACCGTGACAAATGTGAACTTGAGGATGATGAGATGTGTGCAATGTGCGGAGAATACTGTGCAGTAAAAATAGCTAAGGGAGATTTCTAATGAAATATCAGGAACTGGTGGATGTCTACTCCTCACTTGAGGCAACCACAAAAAGACTGGAGAAAACCGAAATCATAGCGGAATACCTGAAAAAACTTGACAGCGACACAATCGAAAAGGTTGGTTTGCTGATATTGGGAGTTGTTTTTCCAGCATGGAGTTCTGAAGAAATTGGAATTGGAGGAAAACTTGTTGAAAGGGCAGTTGCAGAAGCTGTAGGCACCACACAAGCTGCCGTTGAGGATGCTGTTCGTGATGAGGGAGACATCGGTCTTGCATGCATCAAACTCTATGCCAAAAAATCCCAGATGACATTCTTCTCACAGCCTTTAACAATCGATTTTGTGTTTAACAGCCTTCGCAAATTATCCCAGATCAGCGGTTCAAGATCCACAAATCGTAAAATAGCAGTCATTCTCGAATTATTATCCCAGGCAAGTGCAACAGAAGCAAAATATCTGACACGTACAATCACCGAGGAGCTGAGGATTGGTGTGGGCGACGGAGTTGTCCGGGATGCAATAGCACAGGCATTCGACATCGACAAGGCCATTGTTGAACGTGCACAGATGCTGACAAATGACTTTTCAGTGGTTGCAAGAACAGCAAAGGAGGAAGGTGAAGCGGGACTTGCCAAACTCAACCTGACTCCGGGAACTCCTGTAAAACCGATGCTTGCACAATTAGCACCTCCACTGGATGAAATCATACCTGAAATGGGTTGTGCTCTGTGCGATACAAAATATGACGGAATCAGGCTGCAGGTACACAGAAATGGTGATGAAATCAACATTTTCACACGAAGACTGGAAAATATCACACATGCCCTTCCCGAAATTGTTGATCTGTTCAGCGAACAGCTGCCCCATGAGGATTATATTGTGGAAGGGGAAGTCATTGCCACACGCAACGGCAAGCCACTGCCTTTCCAGAATGTGCTTCACAGGGTTAGAAGAAAGCACAACGTTGAAGAGGCAATGGAAAATGTTCCTCTAAAAGTTTATCTTTTTGATGTGATGTATTATAAGGTTCCGATGATTGATGAACCTTTAAAGGTAAGGCGCGAGACTTTGGAAAGCATTGTGGACACATCAGTTGATGAAATGAACCTGAGCACCATGAAAATGGCCAATAAGGACAATATAGATGAAATCCAGGAACTGTTTGAATGGTCAATCAATGAGGGACACGAGGGAATCATGATTAAGGACTGCAACGAGCCATATATTCCAGGCCTCAGAGGTAAAAAAATGCTTAAATACAAGGCAGATCCTGAAACATTGGATATGGTTGTAGTTGGTGGAACCTACGGTATTGGAAAAAGAGGAGATTTTGTCGGATCATATCTTGTTGCGCTGCGTGATGAAAATGATGACTTTAAAAGCATTGCACTGGTTGGAACCGGCCTTGATGATGCCAATTTAGAATACTTAACCGGCAAAATGAAGGAGCTGGAAATTTCAACAAAAGGCCGTGAAATCAAGGTCGAACCTAAAATAGTTTTGGAAATCGCATTTTCCGAAATTGTTGAATCACCCGAGTATGAAACAGGTTATTCCCTGAGATTTCCGGTTGTCAAAAACATCCGTAAGGATAAAAGCCCTATGGATGCCGATACCGTTGAAAGACTGCTTTCAATGTATGAAACCGGAAACTGAAGTTTTGCCGTTGAATTCATGAAGCTGCCGGGTTGAAAATCCTGTACACTGCCTGATTGTTTCATCATCCAAGGACTCTTCCAGCATATTCAAGGCAATTTCTTTTTTAGTTTCTTCCCTACCTTCATATATACCTTGAGTATAACCTTTGTCAAACTCGCATTCACGTTCAACCTACAAAAACAGTTCATAAACCTCATCAATTGAATTAACACTCATTCAAATCAATCATTTACCTGCTAAATAGTTCCTTTTAAGTTTCTGAAGATGTTCGGGAGAACATCCTGTGCAAGTTTGAATAATCACATCATCAAAAGACTGACCCAGCATATTCAAAATAACCTCATCTGTAACTTCTTTTCTACCTTCTTCCTTACCTTCTTCCCTACCTTCATTTATACCTTGAGTATAACCTTTGTCAAACTCGCATTCACGTTCAACCTGCAAAAATAATTCTTCAACAGAAAGTTGCATATCTACCATCCCATTTAACTTATTTTTATCTATTTCTGATTTTACAAAATTTTCTATCTGAAAAGAAATCAGGGAATCAATAACCACCCTACGGGACATATCAATGTAGTCAATTTCATCAAGGATGCTGCATACCCTTTTAACCATTTTCTCCTTATCAGAATCCTTAACAGACAAAGTGACGAAAATCAAAGTCAATTCATCAAGAACAGTTATTCTCCTATTGTCTTTAACTTTATATTCAATAGTATTTAACTGTTTTGGCAAACCCATTTTTTGAAGATACTTAATGATTGGAGCAAAGATGACTGTCCGCCCGATTTTAATTTCTTCTTCACAAGAATCCGGATCATCAAAACAGACTATGAAACTGTCCATAGTTTTTCCAGTCTCTGCAGATTTCAATTTGTTGTAATCCCAAATCTTTGACAAAGTGCTTTCAGTGATTTTAAGGTATTCAAACTCCCAATTCTGCAGAGTGCCATCGTCAACAAGAACAAGCTTGTCCAGTCTCCTATGTGTTCCATATAATGTATGGACTTCACTGCCAAGCTCTTCAACGATTCGTCTGTACTCACCAAAATACCTTAGAAAATCATCCCCATATGTTGAAAATGATATTTTAGATGTTTTATCATAGATTTGATCAATCATTTTAAATATCTCCAAATTCTTATTAGAAAAATTTACCACAATAATCTTTTAAACTGAGAATTATAAAAGCTTTTTGTTATAAATTAAGTCAATTTTAATAATTTAAATCAATTTTACAGACTCACATCAATTTTACAAGTCAAAATCCTATCACCTATTTTTACCTGAAAAAACAATTGTAAAACCATGGAAATTACAGATGACAAATTATTGAAAATAGCTTTGGTGACTTCCCTTATCGGACTGATTGGCCTCATTGCCTTTACACCGACAATTGAAGTTAAAGAAATCACCATCAAAGAAATAAATCGTGGAATGATTGATGAAGAGGTAAGCCTCAAGGGAGTGATAACCGATGTGGCTCAGTCAAGTTCAAAGACAAGTTACTTTCTAACCATCAGCGACGGCGAGGCTCAAATTCAGCTGATCATTTTTGAAAGCCAAGTTGCTGAGATACAGTCCAAAAACCTTGAGATTGAAGATTTCAAGAACCGCAAGGTTCAGGTTGTGGGAACGGTAACACAATACAATTCCGAAATGGAGCTGATTTTATCAAAAGGTGACAGTTTGAGAATCATCAATTAACAATATCTTTTTATTATCCAAAATCAAAAATTAACTTATAAGAAATTTAAAGGAATTTTAAATATGTCTGATAAGAAAAGATTATTTGGAACATTTGGAGTTAGAAGAACAGCAAATGATGTTCTGACTCCGGAATTTGCCACAAGGCTTGCCGCATGTTACGGTACCCAGATTAAGGGAACCGTGGCGGTTGGCGGAGACACACGTACAACCACTCCGATGCTGATGCAGGCCGTAATTGCAGGTTTGCTGTCCAGTGGCTGTGATGTTGTGGATTTGGGAATTTTGCCAACTCCAGGTGTTCAATATGCAGTTCGCAAGTATTATGATGGTGGAGTTATGATTACCGCTTCACATAATCCTCCAAAATATAACGGTATTAAATTTTTGGATTCAGACGGTATCGGAATACCTGATGATATGGAACTTGAAATTGAAAGACTTTACTTTGATGCCGAACCTGACAGGGTTCCGTTTTCCGAAATCGGTGAAATCTACCACAATGACAAGATTATTGAGGAATATGTTGATGAGGCAGTTTCCAAGGTGGATGCCGATGCAATAAAAAAAGCCAATCTGAAGGTTGTTGTTGACTGCGGATCAGGTGCGGGATGCTTTACAGCCCCTTATTTAATCCGCAAGCTGGGATGTGATGTGACAACCCTTAACTCACAGCCTGACGGATTTTTCCCGGGACGCAATCCCGAGCCTATTGAGGAAAATCTCCAGGAGCTCATAAGTGTTGTCAAGGAGCTTGGCGCAGACATCGGACTTGCCCATGACGGTGATGCCGACAGGACAATCTGCATTGACGAGAAGGGTAATTTTGTTTTAGGTGACAAGACTTTCACACTTGTTGAAAAGCAGATGCTTAAGGAAAACAATGGAGGAACCATAGTCACTACCGTTGCAACTTCACAGGCGATTTATGATGTGGCTGAAGAGTACAATGGCGAAGTTATTGCTACTGCCGTTGGAGATTTGCTTGTTGCCCGTAAACTTAAGGATACTGACGGATTATTCGGCGGTGAAGAGAACGGAGGACTTATTTTCCCTGATTTCGTTTATGGAAGGGATGCAGTTATGACTGTTGCAAAAATCCTTGAAATCGTTGCCACAGAATCAAAACCACTGTCCGAACTGGTTTCAGAGCTGCCGGTTTATTATGCAAGCAAAATGAAAATCGAGTGTCCGGATGATGAAAAGGAATTTGTAATGTCCAGCATTGCCGATGAGATTAAATCCACCACTGATTTTGAGTTGGATTTGACTGACGGGGTTAAAATCTTAAAAGATGATGGCTGGGTTATAATAAGGCCTTCCGGAACCGAACCTATTTTCAGATGCTTTGCAGAGTCCGATTCACAGGAAAAAGCCGACGAGATGACTGACTGGGGAATGAGTCTGATTAGGAAATACAAAAAATAATTTTCTCCCCATTTTTTCTTTTTATTTTAATAGCAATACTGATTAATTAAACCACATCAACTAATAAAAAACATTAATTTAATTAAAGCTACTTTTAAAATAATAATATTTATATGTTAAAATCAGAAAATTTTATTCTGCAATCTACATGTCGCTAGAAATATTCAAGACATTCTTCCTTCAGGAAAAATGCATCCTCATTGTCAGGGTTTCTGAGAAGAACCTTATTGAAACTGTCAACAGCCTCCTCAAATTTGCCGAGCTCCATCAGCACTACCCCTTTGTTTAGCAAAAAGTCAATATTATTCTTTTCAAGAGAAATGGCACGGTTAAAGCATTCCAATGCTTCATCAAATTTACCCAAGTCAATATAGGCATTACCCATACGGTTTATTGCTGCCGCATCAACTTCAGAATCATCAAGACACACTTCAACTGCCTTGTCAAATGACTCGATAGCCTCTTCAAGCATGCCCATATCGCTTAAAAGATTTCCGCGGGAATTCCAGACCTCCGGATTTTCCCCATCTATAACAATGAGCTTGTCATAAACCTTCAGGGCATCATCATATCTTCCAAGCATCTCCAGAATGAATCCTCTCCAGTACAGTATGATAGGACTGCTTGGACGGTAATTGTAGGCAATGTTGCTCACCCTTAAGGCCTCATTAATATTTCCGGAGTTCAAAAGGGCAATCGCCTTGTTGTTTAAAATGTAGATATTGTCCGGTTCAAATTCCAAAGCCTTGTCATAACACTCTATGGCCTCGATGAACTTGCCCAGTCTTGAGAGATTATCCCCCTGCTTGTTAAGCAGATACACATCATGAGGATCAAGCCTTAATGCCGCCTCATAGCACATTGTGGACTTGTCGAATTTTCCGCTGTCAAAAAGAATATCCGCCCTTTTGGTAATCATGGCCTTTTCATCAATCTTATCTCCACGCCAGTCATCTATGTGGATTTTTTCAAAATAGATTATCTGAAACTCCTCATCCGGACTGATTTTTCCGCCATACATTTTCTTGAATTCCCTAAGCATATCCTTGGAGTCCTTAAAGCCTTCCTCCCGTGCAAGTTCGTCATTGTCCCTGATTTCGGAAAATGGAATGCTTACAACATCAGTTACGAAAGCTTCAAAAATCTTCATTTTCTCCTTAGAGACAAGATTCCAGTAACAGTATAACCTGTCACCTGCCTTAAGCGGTGTTTTCCATGCCTTACGTATTGTGCGGGTTTTCTTACCTGTAATCACATCAATATCATTACTTGAAAATGATAAAATCGGCATTTTACTACTCCTAGATTACCTGTTCTCCGAATTCTCCTGATTTGACCTTGACAACCCCATTGAAGTATGGCTTAATCTCACGGGCAAGGTCTGCCAGGTCATGAGGATTTGGAACTTCAACCTCCTCAAGTGCCGGGTCAAGAACGTTCTTGTTTCTGAACTGCTGAATGGTGTACACTTCAGCCTCTATTTCATCAACCAAATTTATAATATCCTTTTTAGTGTGCAAAGTTGGAACGTAGGTTGTTCTTGCTTCAAGATGAACTCCCGCCTCATTGATGAGTTCCATTGATTTTTTAACCTGAAATCCAACGTTTGCTCCTGTGATTTTCCTGTATTTTGAGAATGTTGTTTTAACGTCCAGTGAAATATAGTCAAGCAGGTCCAAATCCAGAATCCTTTTAAGGTCATCCGGATATATTCCGCTTGTATCCAATTTTGTCTTAAGACCGATTTGGCGAACATACTGTAAAATTTCAATGACTGCATCAGTCTGAACCAGTGGCTCTCCACCTGAAATGACCACTGCATCCAAAAAATCTGCTGATGAGTCGATTTCCTGTTTGATTTCCTCAAATGTCTTTTCGGTATTGTCTTCAAGCAATTCAACATTATGGCAATATCTACATGCCAGAGGACATTTGGACATGAACAGAACCAGACTCATGTTTCCATGAAATTCCACAGTAGATATTACACTGCCGCCTACATACATTAGCTTAAAACCTCTTTTAATATTTCAATAAATCTTTTATTATCTTCCATTGTGCAGATGCTTATGCGTATCCAATATTCATCAAGACCCTTGAATGATGTGCAGTCCCTTACAATCACTCCTTTTTTCATGAGCTTTAAGGTAAGTTCGGCTGCTGTAAATCCTGTTTTTCTGATGTCAATCAGCATGAAGTTTGATTTTGATGGAAACACATGCAAATCATCGATTTTTGATATTTCATCGTAGAGATACTGTCTGGATTCTATTCCTTTTCTGATTGACTCCTCAATGTATTCTGTGTCCCTGAAGGTGTTGAGCGCAGCTGCAAAGGACAGCCTTGTAAGTGAGAATACCGGTTTTATCCTGTGCATGTATTCTATAATCTCCTCGCAGGCAAGTCCGTAGCCTACCCTCATTCCTGCAAGGCCCAGTACCTTGGACATTGTACGGATGATGAAGATGTTATCGAATTCATTGATCAGATCCCTGTTTGTGACCTCGGAGTATTCGAAGTATGCCTCATCAATGACAATCAACACTTCAGGGTTTTTGGAAGCTATATCACTCAGGACTTCCTTATCAATCAGTGTTCCTGTAGGATTGTTCGGGGAGCATAAGAAAATCATCTTGGTTTTCGGTGAAATCTTATCGTATATTGACTGGACATCAAGTTTATTTTCATCCAAGTCCCATCTTGCATAAACCGCCTTTGCCCCGTATTGCTTTAGAAGGTATTCATAGTACATGTAGGAAGGAAGCGGTACGATGAATTCGTCGCCGTTGTCTATGAATGTTTTTGCAAGAACGTCAATGATTTCGTCAGCGCCGTCCCCGCCGATTATTACCTGTGAGTCATCAACGCCTGAGTATCTGGCGATTTCACTCACCAGCTCGTGGAGTTGTGATTCCGGGTATCTGTTGATTGAACTTATCTCTTCGCCGATGGCTTTCATCGCTTTCGGGGATGGGCCCCACGGATTTTCGTTTGAACCCAGTTTGATGATGTCCTCCTTTTTAAGGCCAAAGTCCTGGGCTATTTCATCCTGAGATCTTCCTGGAACGTATGAATCCATTTCTTCTACAATTTGTCTTGCCTTCATGATTTAATCTTCCGTGTATTGTTTGGAAAGTCTTACATAATTATCCGCATTATTCTGAATCATTTTAATCTGTTCGGATGTGACCTTTTTGACTGCCTTTGCCGGAACGCCTAAAATCAGGCTTCCTTCGGGAAATTCCTTTCCTTCACTTACAACCGCTCCCGCTCCAACGATGGAATTTTTTCCGATGTGGGCTCCGTTTAGAACTGTTGCATTCATTCCGATCAACACATTGTCTTCCAGTCTGCATCCGTGAACCACTGCACCGTGACCTACAGATACGTTGTCTCCGATTTCAACCGGAAATCCTTTAGTGCAGTGAACCACACAGTTATCCTGAACATTTGAATTGTTTCCGACGGTTATGGAGTCGGTGTCTCCTCTGAGAACCGCTCCGTGCCAGATTGACACGTCCTCTCCCAATTCAACATTTCCAATTACCTGTGCGCCAGGGCATATTACAATAGAGTCTTTTTTATTTTCCATAATATCGCCATTTATTTACGTATTTTCTTTTTGTCTTGTATGATATGATTTTGTTTTACCAATACTCTGGTATCGGAGGGTACATCATCATATAATAAAACCCCTGAACCGATAGTGGAGTTGTAACCCACTTTAACACCCGGTGAAAAGCTTGAGTTGATTCCTGTCTTTACGGCATCGCCGATAATTGATCCGAGCTTACGCCTTCCGCTGTCAATCATCTTGTCCTTGATTTTGGTTTTGACCGGCTGGTTGTCGAAACGCAGGTTTGCGATGTTTGTTCCTGCCGCAATGTTACAGTTTGAACCGATTACAGAGTCCCCCACATAACTCAGGTGGCTTACATTGGTGTTTTCCATGATTATGGAGTTTTTGATTTCAACTGCATTTCCCACATGAACATTATCTCCGAGGTATGAGTTTCCCCGGATATATGAATTAGGACCTATGTCACAGTCTTTACCGATGTAAACGTTTCCTTCAATATATACTCCGGCCCGTATGATACTGTTTTCATCTAAAAACACTTCGCCGTGAATATGGGCTCCGTCTTCAATTGTTCCCCTGATTTCTGTTTTCAGCTGGCTGATCAGTTCCTCGTTTACTTCGATTAATTCCCATGGCCTTCCCACATCAATCCAGTCCTTGCTGGTTTTGTGTCCGATGACTGTTTTGCCGTCTGCTATCTGAAGGGTGACTGAATCGGTGATTTCATATTCCCCACGTTCTGAGATTTCGGTTTTTTTGATTTTTTCAAAGATGTCCTTATTGAATATGTATATTCCCGCATTTACGAGGTTGCTTGGCGCATCTTCGATTTTAGGTTTTTCCACAATGCTTTTAATGTTTCCGTCTTCGATTTCAACCACACCAAAAGCGGAAGGGTTTTCCACCTCGGTTAAAAGCATCAGGGTATCAGGCTTTAGATAGTTGTATTTCTTGATGATTTCATTGATGATTTCATGATCCAAAATGATATCCCCGTTGAGAACTATGAGACTGTCTTCTATGAAGTCTTCACCGTATTCTATTGCATTTGCGGTCCCCAGGAAGTCCTCTTGGGTTTTATAAGTGATGTTCACACCGAATTCACTGCCATCACCAAAGTAATCTCGAACCATCTCTTCCTTATATCTAACTATGAGTAAAATATCTTTTATTCCATTGTCCCTTAATGATTCAATATTATATTGAATGATTGGTTTTCCAGCAACTGGCAACATGGTTTTAGGCTTTGTAAGTGTTAACGGCCTCATTCTAGAACCTTCACCAGCGCTTAAAATAATTGCTTTCACTTTTATTATCCCCTATAAAATATTATATTATAATATTATATGTTTTGATTTTTTACTTATAAAATAATTTTGATTATTAAAAATGAAAATTCTTAAATAATAGTTTCAATAAACTAAAATCATATTAGCTATGCTAATAGCAAAAATTTTAAGGAGATAAATAAAATGACTGTATATGTTTGTTTACACTGCGAATATAGATTCGATACTGAAAAAGGCGACCCTGCATACAACATTCCTGCTGGAAAAACTCCTGCAGACA
>NZ_CAMJUE010000051.1 GCF_946408925.1 uncultured Methanobrevibacter sp. | reverse complement strand
TTTGGAACGACAATCGAAAAAAGGATTTAGAAAATCAACAAAGTTTTTGAAAGAGCCACTAATTTAAGAAACAATACATATAAAACATTTCAAAACATATAATTATATTATAATAAAATATTACAGGAAAAATGTAAATGTCATTCAATAAAGATGAAATGTTAATAATGCCCGCAGTAGACATCAAGAACGGCAAATGTGTTCAGCTTGTTCAGGGCGAACCCGGAAGCGAAATGGTCAAGATAGACAACCCCGAAAAGGTTGCAAAACATTGGGAAGATTTAGGAGCAAAAAACATCCATGTCATAGACCTTTCCGGAACAATTGATGGTGAAACCAGCTTCAGTGTCATTGAAAAGATATTAAATGAAGTGAGCGTTCCAATCCAGTTGGGAGGTGGAATAAGAGACATGGATTATGCCCGCCAATTGTTGGACCTTGACATTGAAAGGCTGATAATCGGAACAATGGGAATACAGAACCCCGAAACAATTACCGAATTATCCGATGAATACGGCTCAGAGAGAATAATGATTTCACTTGACAGCAAGGACAACAAGGTAGTCATCAAGGGATGGCAGGAAAAGATAGACAAAAGTCCCGAAGAGTTGTCACAGGAATTCAAGGACCATGGTGCAGGAAGCATTTTATTTACAAATGTTGATGTTGAAGGGTTGCTTGGCGGATTTTACACAGAACCAGTGGAGAAGTTGAAAAAATCTGTGGATTTGCCGATTGTCTATTCCGGAGGAATAACCACAATTGATGACATTAAACTATTGAATGAAAGCGGTGTGGAAGGAGTTGTCATCGGTTCTGCACTTTATACTGATAAGATTGATTTGACTGAAGCTTTAAAATACCAAAAGAGGATATAATATGAAGATAATGGCGACCGGAACATTTGACATACTCCACCCAGGACACGGAGTTTATCTTGAAGAGTCCAGAAAACTTGGTGGAGAAGATGCTGAGCTTTATGTTGTTGTTGCACGTGATGCAACAGTTGAGAGAAGAAAAAGAGTGCCGATTGTTGGAGAGGACCAGCGATTGGAATTGATTAAAATGCTGAAACCCGTTACTGATGCTTTTTTAGGTGATGCAAATGGGGATGTGTTCAAGATAGTTCGTGAAATCGACCCAGACATCATCACAGTGGGAGCAGACCAGGATCATGACATTGATAAACTGCAGGCTGCCATTGACAAGAGAGGTCTGAAGGCAAAGGCAGTCCGTATTGAAAAATACCGTGACTGTGAACTTGACAGCAGCTGCAAAATCATTCGTAAAATTCAAAATACAGATTTTAAAGGAAAAATAATGGATCATTGTGAAGATTAGGAGATTGATAAAATGTTTAATGTAGCAATTATAGGAGCAAGCGGATATACTGGAGGAGAACTTTTAAGGATGCTTTTAAACCATCCGGAAGTGGAAGTGACCGACATCACTTCAAGACAATATGACGGCACACCCGCACATAAGATACATCCACATATAAGGGATTCAGGACTTGTTTTTAAAAACAAAAGTCCATCTGATTTGGATGCAGATGTGGTGTTTACAGCAACACCTCACGGAGCATCAATGAAAATAGTGCCGGAAATACTTGAAACAGGTGCCAAAGTAGTTGACCTGAGTGGAGATTACCGGTACAGAGATACAGCAGTTTATGAGAAATGGTACGGCATGGAACATACCGACAAGGAACATAAGGGTGCATTCGGTCTTCCTGAACTTTATCGTGATGAAATCAAGAAGGCAAATCTTGTTGCAAATCCTGGGTGTTTTCCAACAGGTGCAATTTTATCATCCTATCCTCTGGTTAAAAACAATCTTGTTGAAAGAATCATTATAGATTCAAAAACCGGAGTGAGCGGAGCAGGGGTTAACCCATCACAAACAACACACTATCCTAATATTGCAGACAATGTCAATCCGTATAAGATTTCATCCCACAGGCACATGTCTGAGATTCAACAGGAACTGCATGGATTTGACGATGTCAAAGTATCATTCACCCCCCACCTGGTGCCGGTCATTCGTGGAATCCAAACTACAAGCCACAGCTTTTTAAATGATGAAAACATTGACATCACACCAGATGAAATCAGAAAACTATATGAAAAAGAGTATGGTGGAGAATTCTTTATCAAGCTCATGGATGAAGGTGAAATCCCACACTTAAGTTCAGTGCGCGGATCCAACTTCGTACATATTGGAGGATTTGAAATAGATGAAACCGGAAGACTTGTAATGTTATCCTGTATTGACAACCTTGTAAAAGGTGCATCAGGCCAGGCTATCCAGAATATGAACATAATACTTGGAATTGATGAAACCTCAGGTTTAACACACTTCGGTCTTCATCCATAGGAGGAATTGCAATGGCAAAAATAATAATTTATTATTCACAGGGAGGAACAACCGATTTGGTTGCAAAGACATTGGCTAAAAAAGTTAATGCAGACCTTGTTAGAATTCATGATTTGAAAAATCGTGAAGGATTTAAAAACAGACTGTTTGCATCAATCAGTGCGTTTAGGGAATCCAAAACAGACATTGTCCCAGCAAAAGTTGATTTGACAGGATATGATACAGTATATTTCGGAACTCCAACCTGGAACGGAAATCCTACACCTGCCATTTTAACAATAATTGACAGATGCGACTTAAGGGCAAAGGATGTCATTTTGTTTGCCACAATGGATGCCAATCGTGGAGATTCAAATGTCGGCAGACTTGAGGAAAAGGTCAAATTGCGAGGGGCAAGAGTCATTGAAAGCTTTACCATCGCAACAAAAAATAAAAGTCCGGAAAAACTGATAAGGGACACCGAAGCAATAATTGAAATGAAGGATTTGAAAATGTATTAGGTGTTAAGATGACAAAATCTGAATTAAAAATTAAGGCCATTGAAAACGGTACTGTAATCGACCACATAACTGCAAATAAGGCATTGCATATTTTAAAGATTTTAGGTCTTCCAGATACGGAAACAACCAATGTTACAGTGGCCATGAATGTTACATCAGCTGAAATTGGAAAAAAGGACATTGTAAAAATCGAAAACAGAGAACTTGATCCAGAAGAACTCAATCAAATTGCCCTAATTGCTCCAAAAGCTACAATCAATATCATTAGAGATTTCAAGCCAATCCGCAAAAACAAGATTGTTCTTCCGGAAAAAATCACTTCAATACTTAAGTGCACCAATCCGAAGTGCATTACCAATTACGAAAATGAACCTATAGTTCCTGTGTTCAATGTTATTGAAAATTATCCTCCGGTTGTCAGGTGCCATTACTGTGAAAAATTAATAAAAACAGAAGATATCGAAAAACAATTCGAATAATCTTCTATTTATTTTTCAGATAATCTGCTAATCTTTTAGATAATGCAAGTATTGTCAGTATTGGCGGTTTTCCGGGAGATATTGGCAGTACACTTGCATCACAAACATATAAATTACCGATTTCTGTTTCCAAATTACTGTTTACTATTTTTCCAATCGGCGCGGTTCCTCCGGGATGTGCTCCCCGATATACGGTTGAACCGATTGTTGTTGGATCAACACCGGCTTTTTCCAATATGAAACCTGCTGTTGCAACACCTTCAGCCAGATATCTGATATCTGTAATTGTGTTTATCTTAACTACATCTCCGTCATCGTCAATGTATCCTTTACATTCATCGGGTGTCTTTACCATGATGCTTAATATGTCCTTGTCGGTTACTTCATCGTTTGGAATGTTTGCTCGGATAAATGATGAAAAGTGAGGTGACAATACAAAGTTTTTACCTATCACCAATCCTGCCATCTGAACTTCAGTGTTGAAGTTTATGTCCTTCAGGTATCCTCCAACGGAAACAAATGGATCAAAGAAGAGTTCACGGCCGGCATCGATTCCGGCATTTCTTAATATTAATGCTGATGAAATCGCTCCTGCAGACAATACCACATATTCACCATAAATTTCCTGCTGAGCATTATCTTTAAAGTATTTAACACCTTTAACGGCACCGTTTTCAACAATGATTTCAGTCACGTCAGCTTCAGTTATTAGTGTTGCACCTGCATCGACTGCCTCATCAACAAAGTCCTTTCCGGACCATTTTACATCTGCAGGACATCCGAATGCACATTTTCCACATTGAATACAATCCTCTTCCCTGATTGCCTTTGGCATCTTTAAGGTTTCAAGACCCAATTCACGGCCGGCATCCAGAAATGCCTGAGTTCCCTTTCCGATGTGCGAATCATCAAGCTGATGAACACCCACCAGTTCTTCAACATATTCATATGATTCAGTTAAATCCACATCATATTCCAGCAGCTCCTCATCCAATGCCCTTACCATATTTGACATTGACACGATTGTTGCCCCGCCAATACATGTTGTGGTCAACAGATCCACACTGTCATTGTACTTGTCATAATAGTTAAATGCATCTTTTGAATTTATATAAGGCCCTTTTTCCAATATTGTAACGGGCAAATCATTTTTCGCCAATTCTCTTGCTAAAAGTGCGCCTCCCGCACCAGTACCTACGACTATATACATTACATCACCAATTTTATTAACAATTGTTATATTGAATATACTCATATATAAAATTTTATTTAATATGTAATCTAAAATTAATAATGAATAAATCTTTTTGAGTGATACCATGGAAGAATACATTAATCTATTTGAAAATGTTATTGCAAAAACTAGCCCAAAAGTAGATTACATAGATATCAGATGTGGAATGGGCGATAATACCTCCATATTAATGAAAGATGGAAATGTAGATGAAATCAACACCGGAATGAGTTTAGGAACAAGAATAAGAGTGTTGAAAAATGGAGCATGGGGTTTTGCATATACAACCGACATAACAAAAATTGAGGAAATAACTGAAACCGCTTTAAAATTATCAGATTCATTGAAAGGTGATGTTAAACTAAGTGAAAGTGACATCATCAAAGACAAAGTTGAAGTTGATGTTAAAATACCATTTAAAGACATATCAATAGAAGAGAAAAAAGACATCATGAAAGCGGCCAATGATGCCGCATCAATCGACAAAGTCAACAGTACCACCATAGGCTACTCCGACAGCGAAGTGAATGAACTGTTTATGAACAGCGAAGGCAGTGAAATTCAGGTAAAAACATCAAGGGTCAGAATGGCATTGAACGCTTCTGCAACCAATGGTGAAATTATCCAATTCGGACACGGAAGCCTTGGCGGAGTCAAAGGATTTGAAATCATAGCTGATGCAGATATCGAAGAATTTGGAAGAAACATCGGTGAGAAGGCCGTCCGTTTACTTGATGCCAAACCTGCACCTTCAGGACAGTTTCCGGTGGTTGCAGATTCAGAACTGACTGGAGTGTTAATTCATGAGGCATTGGGACATGCAACAGAAGGTGATCTGATTCTTCAAAACGATTCCATCCTGAAAGATAAACTTGGAACCCAAATAGCATCAGACATTGTAAACATCTTTGACGATGCAAGCCTCAAAGACGGATTCGGATACTATCCATATGATGTTGAAGGTGTCAAAACCAAACCAAACCAATTGGTTAAAGACGGAAAACTGATTTCCCTTTTAAACTCTAGAGAAACATCTTCCAAATTGGACATGACCTCATCCGGAAATGCAAGGTCAATCATTGCAGACCAGCCAATTGTGAGAATGAGCAACACATTCCTGCAACCCGGAGATATGGAAGTTGATGAGCTTTTTGAAGACATAGACCATGGAATGTATCTTAAAGGTTCAAGAGGAGGTCAGGTTGATACAGGTAAGGGAATCTTCCAGTTCAATGCCGCTGAAGGATATCTGATTGAAAACGGAGAAATCACAACCCCACTACGGGACGTGTCACTATCCGGAAACATACTGGAAACCCTTAAAAACATTGATGCAATAGCTAACGACTTTAAATTAAGTGTTGGATTCTGCGGAAAAGGAGGCCAAACCGTACCTGTCGGTGATGGAGGACCACATACAAGAATCTTAAATTCACTTGTTGGAGGAATGGGATAATGATAAGCGACAGCGCAGGAGAATATTTACTAAATCTATCAAAGGACACAATAAAACACTTTCTGGATACAGGCAAAATAATGGTAAAACCAACAGATTATCCGATTGAACTCGATGAGCAATTGGGAGTGTTTGTAACATTGAATAAAAAAAGCAACTTAAGGGGATGCATTGGATATGCGGAACCTATAAAACCTGCAATCGATGCAACCATGGAAGTTGCACTGGCAGCCGCATTTAACGATCCAAGATTTAACGAAGTGAGCGAAAGCGAATTTGATGATTTGGAATTTGAAGTTACCGTCCTAACCAAACCGGAAATAATTGAAGTTGCACACTACAAACAGTACTTTGATGAAATTGAAATTGGCCGTGACGGACTGATAATACAAAAAGGATATGCACGAGGATTATTGCTTCCGCAGGTTGCAGTTGAAAACGCATTCACAATTGAAGACTTTTTAGAACACACATGCATGAAAGCCGGAATAAGTGCAGACAGCTGGATGGATGAAAGCTGTGACGTGTACAAATTCCAAGGACAAATTTTTAAATAGTGATAATATGATGATACCAACAATACCTACTCCTGACGAACTATTGGACAAGGGATTCAGCAGAGGTAAAAAACAGGCCGACTTACTTAGAAGTCAAAAAATACCAAAACACCTGAAAGGTAAAAGAATTGAAGAAAGACGAGTGGTGACTTCCTGTCAGGTCATTAAAGACAAGTTAAAATCAATATTGGATGCCGTTCCGGAAATTGAAAGCCTGCATCCATTCTATCAGGACTACATTGACATTACCGTTGGTGTGGATGATATGAAACAGGCACTTGGAGGACTTAATTGGGCTTATGGAATTATTACCCAACTTGAAAAGGAATACGGAGCCAAAATCAGAAAAAATCCTTCCGAAAGAGCAACTGCAATCCAAAAGCAGGCATATGGTAGAATCGCTTCTGTTGTAAACAAAATCAAACCTAACTTGGATTTTCTAGATTTTGCAAAACAGAACCTCAGAAACATGCCGACAATTGACTTTGACGCAACAACAATCGTTATTGCAGGTTTTCCTAATGTGGGCAAATCAACATTGCTCACACAACTAAGCAGTGCAGACCCACAGGTTGCAAACTATCCGTTTACCACCAAAGGTATTCAAATCGGCCATACCGAAAGGCACTGGAAACATATCCAGATAATTGACACCCCCGGTCTTTTGGACAGACCTGTTTTAGAGATGAACGATATCGAGATGAATGCGATTGTTGCACTGGAACATTTGGCTGATGCAATTTTATTTATCTTTGATGCATCTGAAACCTGCGGATTCCACATGGACAATCAGTACAATCTCCTAAAACAGATTGAAAAGATTTTTTCAGAAATTCCTGTAATATACCTATTCAACAAAATGGATCTGATTGAAGATACCGAATATTTAAAAGGATTCATCGATGATGAGGAAAATTCAATATTCATTTCAGCCATTGAAGGCGAAGGAATTGATAAAATCAACAAAAAAATCGACAGAATCAAAAAGATTGAGAGGAACTTTGAACAAGACGATGATGATGAATATTATTGATGGAAACATGTAAAAATCAATATATATCGCCAAATTACTGTAAGAAATAAAAAATACCCGAACTTCCCACAACCTACATCACGGGAAGTTCATAATTATACAATACCATCACCCAAATTAATCAAGAGCTTGATTAAAATAATGTCTAATTTACAGATTTCTACTTTACAAATTTTTCAGATAAAAATGTATACAATATCGAAAATCGTATACGCATATAAATCACCAATATAAAAATCACAAAATTTAAAAAGCCCCATTTTATATTTAAGCTTCTTTAAATGATTAAAAAATAAAACAAATAAATAATATCCAGAAATTGATTGAATAATCCTTAATTAGAAATAAAAATTTTATGTAAAAATTGCAAAATTTTTAGTTACCTAAAGTTATATTAAGCGATAAGTTTAAATATCAACAAAAAGTAACTAATACATACTTATCACTAATTCATCTACAAGGAGCGTGAAAAACATGGTAGATTCCGAAACCATTGAAGCAAAAGTTTCTGACAAAAAAGAAAAAATTGATGAAAAAATCGAAGAAGGAAAAGAAAAATTCGAAGAAAAAAAAGAAGAACAAAAAGAAAAATTTGAAGAAAGAAAAGAAAAAGGCAAAAACATTGCAGACAATGTAATCAACGATTTATACGCAAGCATCGATGAATTCAAAGATTATATCAGAAACATGCAGAAAACTGCAGACAAAAAATACTCCGATTACAAAAAAACAACCGTTCAAACCTTAGACATTGATCTTGTTGAAACCAAAGACATCTACTACATCAAAGTTGCAGTACCAGGTGTTGAAAAAGAAGATGTTTTAATTGAAGCAGGAGACAATGACATCAGTATTGAAACTACCTTCAAACCATACATCGAAGAGTTTGAAGAAGATGAAACTGCTGAAGTAATTGCATCATCCCTTAAATCCGGAAGATGCGTTAAAACCGTAAGGTTTGAAAACAGCATTGATTTAGAAAACATCACTGCAAAATTTGCAAATGGAATTATAGTTATCTCAATTCCTAAATTAATCATACCAAAACATAAAGTCAATGTAGAATAATCATTCTACATTTTATCTCTTTTTTTAAAAAATTATTAAAAATAGTAAAAAGAGTTAAGAAACTCTTTAATATCTTACTTTTCCAATGTGTCTTGTTGCACCAGGATCTTCACCGTTGTAATGTGCCAGATAATAGATAAACCATTCCAAAGGAATTACAAAAACGAATGGAGACAATAACTTATCCACATCTGCATAATCCTTTAACTCATAGATGATTGATTTTAATTTTAAGTTTTCTGAAAAGTCAATCGCCTTTTGAGTTATTTCATCAGATTCAAAGTCGGATTTTAAGAATATTATTGGAACTCCTTTCTCTGCCCTTTCAATTAAACCGTGTCTGAATTCAGCGGAATATTCAGGACATGCATGTTTGATAGCCCCTTCCATGAGCATGGTCATTGCCAATTTATAGGCTAGCCCGAAGTTTGGTCCACTACCAAGGCAGTAGAAAATATCCTCTTTTTTAAAGTCCTGTGCCAATAATCTGTTTGAATATTCAGTGGTTTTTAACAGTTCTTCAATGATATCAGGCATTTCAGCCAATTGTGACAACAATTCATCTTTTGCTTCATAATCACTGGCAGTGAATAATATCTGATATAAACATGCCATTTGAGTAATGTAAGTTTTTGTTCCTAAAATTGCAGTTTCAGTTTCACATCGGGTCACAATAGGAGTTTTAGCTTCTTTAATCATGGAGCTTTCAGGTTCATTTGAAATAGAAACTGTATGTACATTAAATTCATTTGCTCTTCTAAGAGAAGCAAGGGTATCGGCTGTTTCTCCAGATTGTGATGTGAAAATAGCTATGGAATTTTCATTTTCAACCAATCTTTTATTGTAGTAAAATTCATAACCTGTGTAAACTTCAATGTCAATATTTGTACTGGACATTCTTATTGCATCTCTGACACTATAACAAGTTGAAATAGAACTTCCGCAACCAATTAAATACACTTTATCCTTATCTAAAATTAATTTGGAAACTTCATCCATTGTTGACATTTCACTTTCAAAAGTTTTTCTAAGTGAGTCTGGCTGTTCCATCATCTCATCATACATTTTATATTTCATAGGGTTAAACTCCTTAAAATTAAATATTATAATTTATATATTGGTTAACAAGATATAAAAAGGTTTTTTAAAATAATTCAAATAATGGTTAAAATGAAAATAGACTTATCTTTAATTGGAATGGAAAGGGGAAGGCAATACGAAACAATAATAACCACGAAAAATCAGGACGGCAGTAAAAATGCCGCACCTATTGGTGTGATTTGTGCAGGCAATGATATAATAATCAACAGAATTTTTAAGGGAAGCCGCACTTTAGACAACATTATCCGTGAAAGGGAGTTTACAGTCAACATTACTCATGACCCCGAGCTTTTCACCAATTCAACCCTTGGAAATCTCTCCCAGGACTTATTTAATGATGATTTTTCAATAAAAAATGTTAAAGCCCATTTTAAATGTGAAGTGATTAGTTTGACTAAAGCAATTAAACAAAGCGACCCCATCAAAAAGAATGGAAAGGCAATTGTCATCAAATCCAAAGTTGTTGATTTGACAATTGAAGAGAAAACCCATGCGTTGAACCGTGGTTTTGGATATGTCATTGAGTCATTAGTCAATTTTACACGTTTTGATTTTATGGAACATGCCCAAAAAGAGGAATATCTGAAAAAATTTAGGGAAGCAAATCGTGTTGTCTTAAAAGTCGGAACAAAAGAAGATATAAAATCCATGAATGAAATAAAAAAAGAGTTAATAAAAAAAGGTTTCAGACCTTAATTTTTAATAACATCAATGAATTCGAAACTGTCACCGTCAAACAGTCCCAAATCAGAAATTTTAAGTGACGGAATTACCAGCAGTGCCATGAATGCCATAGTCATGAACGGAGAGTCAAGCTTACATCCAAGAGCTGATGCCATCTTATGTAATATGTCCAATTTTTTAGCAACATCAAATGCATCCTCATTGCTCATCAAACCGGCAATCGGAAGGGACAGTGAATCTCCAAAGTCTTCACTTACAACTGCAAATCCTCCCCTGTTGTCGATGAGAGTGTTTACCGCTTCAGCCATCATTTTTGAATCATAACCCACTACAATGATATTGTGTGAATCGTGAGCGACAGATGATGCAATTGCACCTTTTTTAAGACCGAATCCTTTAATGAATGCATTTGTAACCTTATTTCCACCATATCGTTCAACGACAGCTATCTTTAAAACATCCTGATAGATATCCGGCTTTACCTTGCCTTCACAGCATTTCAAAGTCGCAACGGTTTTTTTGGTTAGAAGCTCGCCGTTGTAACATTTAATAACATTGACTTCACATTCATCCCCGTCACAGTACACTTCAAAGTCTTCAGGAGTCTTTTTATCGACATACATACTGTTTTCGGTTTGAACCTCAGGCGCATCGAAGAGCACGTTTTCACCGTCAAACACACATTCCCCTGCAATATAAGTCTTTTGAATGTTGAAGTCATCGAGATTATCGATAATGATAAAGTCGGCTTTTGCTCCTGTGACAATTGCCCCTGCATCAAGTTTATAATGAGATGCAGGATTAATTGTGACCATTTCAATGGCCTTAATTATGTCAACACCCAATTCCTTTGCTTTTTTAACTGATTTGTTTAAGTGCCCGTATATCAAATCGTTTGGATGCTTGTCATCACTTACGATAAAGTCAAAGATAGGTGAATGGATTCTTCTCTCAAGCACATCCGTAGGTATGATTCCGAAACTTGCCTGATTTTTCCAATGATTAACACGTTCAGTGAAATCAAATAAAGCTTCCATATTTTTAGCAGACGATCCATCACGCACCATAATTTTCATACCTTTCTGCTTTTTCTCAATAGCTTCAGAAAAATTACTGCATTCATGGTCAGTGATGATATATTGTTCCATATATTTATCCAATTCTTTACCTGAAAGCAATGGGGCATGACCATCAATAGGCTTGTTATACATCCTGGCCAGTTCGAGTTTTCTTATTACCTCTTCATCCCCATTTAAAACACCCGGAAAGTTCATCATTTCACCTAAGGCAACAACCTCATCTTTTTTAAGCAGAAACTCAATGTCTGATGAATCAAGAACTGCACCTGATGTTTCAAAACTTGTGGCCGGAACACATGAAGGTGCTGAAAAATAAAAATTGAATGGGACAGTGGAAGCGTTGTCAATCATGAATTCAATGCCTTTAATTCCACTGACATTGGCAATTTCGTGAGGATCGCATACAACTGAAGTGGTACCGTGGCGAACTGCAATCTTTGCAAACTGAGCAGGCGTCAGCATACTGCTTTCAATATGAATATGAGAATCAATGAATCCCGGAAGCAAAAGACCCTCAACATCAATTTTGGTTTCCTCTGTTACATGAATAGGAACAATTTCCTTAAATACGCCATCGCCAACAGTTATACGTGCAGGATAAACAGAATTAGTCAACACATCCAGGATATAAGCAGTGAATTTCATGTTCAGTCCTCTTTTAATGCATTATAAAGCAATGGCAGGAATGTGCCTATATCGGTTACGATACCAACCACCTGTGCACTTCCCCTGTCAGACAATTTGGTAACAGTTGACGGATTGATATCTACACAGATACTTTTAACTCTTGAAGGAAGCAGGTTACCTGTTGCAATTGAATGGAGCATTGTGGCAATCATGATAACCATGTCAACTTCCTGAGCATAATGCCTCATCAGCTTTTGGGCTTCGACAGTGTCAGTTATAACATCTGGCAAAGGACCGTCATCACGGATGGAACCTGCAAGAACATATGGAACATCATTTTTAATGCACTCATACATGATACCTCCTGTCAGGGTGCCGTCCTCAACCGCCTTTCTGATGGAGCCTGAATTGTTGATTCTGTTAATGGCCCTCATATGGTGGGTATGACCGTGGGCAACGATTTTACCAGTTTCAACCTCGATACCAAGAGATGTGCCAAAGAGATTTGATTCAATATCGTGAGTGGCCAGTGCGTTACCTGCCATGATAACATCAATGTAACCTTCCTTAACAAGTTCGGCAAGGTATTTGCCTGAACCTGTGTGAACAATAGCTGGTCCGCCGACAATACCGATTTTTCCGCCTTTTGCCTTAATTTCCTTCATTTCAGAAGCAATACCATTGATAAGATTCATCAAAGGCTTTTCAGAGGAAACCTCACTGTTCATGAACTCGAATACCTGCTGTTCATCACGTGACCTGTGAGGTGGTGTGACCTTAACACCGTCAAGACCGACAACAATCTTATCGCCCGCTTTAACCTCAGCAATTGGTTTTACAAAAGCCCTATTTTCATTTTCATCAACAACAACCAGACAGTCCATCTCAATTTCTTCAACTGGAATCCAATTACCTTTAAAGAAGATATGAGTGGTGTGATTGGAAGATGAATAAAAACCTTCAGGAGCAACCTTGTCCTTTTCAGCCGCAACAAGATTAACTTCCTTAATCTCATCGATAGATGCACCAAGTACAGACAGCTCATCCAAAATAGATTCAAGTAACTCCGGAGAATTTGCGGAAACTTCAATTTTTGCATGACTTACATCTGACTTTTTACGTCCAACATCAATTTCCAAAATATCAAATTCTCCTCCTTTATCCATAATAATGCCCATTGTCCTTGTTAAAGTCAATGAATCAATAATATGGCCAGAAAGCTCAATAGTTCTTTTATTCATAACAATATGCTCCATTATTTTAGTTAATATTATAATTATATATTTTGGTGATATTTAATGGTATTGTTATAAGTGAAAAAAAGAAAACCCCAACTTTAAGTTGAAGTTTATTAATTTTTATTTCTTCTAAATGCCTTGACGGATTTTGAAATTCCAAAGAATGAAACATTATCCCTAGTACTTTCTTTAATCTTTCTTTTGTAAAATTCCTCTTCATCAAAAGTGCCATTACGTTTTTCCTTATTGACTTCCACCATAATTTCATTAACCCGTTTTTGATAGAATTTTACCGCATCATCATGAGACATGTCCTTTGTAGGAGTATAAACCTGTGAAGCTACAATCCCTATGACACCACCATTCATCATCATGCTTCTTTCAAATAAGAGAATATCCTTTACAAACTCATCATCTATAGAATCATACACTTCAAGAAAAACCGGTTCGATTTTCCCATAATATTTCCGGTCCATATTGTTATTGGTCGTTTTTGACATGCGGTTATATCTAAATGAAGCAGTTTTATCCAATACCTTATCCATAGACTTACTTTTTGAAAATAATCCTCCTAATTTACTAGAAATTTTGTCATCAAAATCCATAACATTATCTATAATATCGTTTTCATCAGACTGATTATTAACTCTTGATGGCAAATCCTCTTTTTCCCCATTTATTTTTGTTCCACATTTTGGACAGAATGCACTATCGCCAACATCAAAACCACAATTCGGACAGAATGACTTTACAGATTCCATTTCAATTTTAGTGCCACAATTAGGACAAAATGCACTATCACCAACATCAAAACCACAATTCGGACAGAATGACTTTACAGGTTCCATTTCAATTTTAGTGCCACAATTAGGACAAAATGCACTATCACCAACATCAAAACCACAATTCGGACAGGATGATGCTAGAATCTTTTGCTCAACTTTTGTGCCACAATTAGGACAAAATTCACTATCACTAACATCAAAACCACAGTTATCGCAATTCACCATGTTATCTCTTCCATTAATGTTTTTAATTCCAAATTTGCACTTGAAAAGTATTTATTAATTAATATTTGATTATTTGATTAAATTTTTCAAATGTCATATCATTATAATCACTCATCAAAAAAAAAAAACAAATTAAAAAGTTTCATATATCATAACATTCCCTTGAAATTATCTGTCAATTCAAGAATAGTTTCTTTAAG
>NZ_CAMJUE010000050.1 GCF_946408925.1 uncultured Methanobrevibacter sp. | reverse complement strand
GATTAATAAGTATTTCTTTTTATTAATCAATATTTCACCTCAAGTACGTACATTAATTATTTTTGAGACTGATATAATATAAAAGTTTAGTTTAACCTAAATCGAATGAAATTCTAAAAATTATATATACATTTAAAATAAATAATAAGAATGATGAAACTAAAAGAAATAAAAAATCCGGAATTTAAAAACCTGATAAATCTGGCATACATGCAGGGTGAAAACAACAATCAGGACGCTGTCCTAAAAATAGAACAGGACATGAAGGAATATATTCAGGACAATGAGTTTATCATATCAACTGAAGAATCAGAACCTGTAAAAATCCCTTACGGCAATGACGATGAGTATATTGTGCCTGTCTTTACCGATGAGAGGGAATACATTTTGGGCATGCAGTATTTCTCTTTGAATGTGATGGATGAAAACAAGGATTATATCATTGAAAAGCTGGATTACTTTAAAAAATTAAAAGATGATCCTAAATTCTTAGGATATCTTGTAAACATCAGTAGTGTAAGCTATATATTGAACACTAGCTTACTCTAAAAACTCTTTTTTTATGTCTTCAACAATTTCAGCAAACCTTTTGGACACTTCATCTTCAGGATTTAAGACTGAAATGGTAGCATCCTTGTTAGGTGCATCTGAAACGTTTTCTTCAATTGGCAGGTCACCGAGATAGGTGATTTCCATTTCCTCTGCGAATTTCTCACCGTTTCCTTCACCGAATATGTTGAGTTTTTCACCACAGTGCGGACAAATATAGTATGCCATATTCTCGATAAGGCCGATGTTGTCTATATTCATCATTTCAACCATTTTTACACATTTAAGCACATCTTCCTGTGATACAACATTTGGTGTGGTGACCATCAGTACCAGATCAGCTTCAGGAATTGTTTGAAGTACTGTTAAAGGTTCATCCCCTGTTCCAGGAGGGTTGTCGATAATTAAAAAGTCAAGTTTTCCCCAGTGACAGTCACTTACCAGCTGTTTGATTGCACCGGTTTTTTGAGGTCCTCTCCAGATGATTGGCCTGTCAAGCGCATCAATCAGAAATGCCATTGACATTACCTTCAAACCGCTTTTGGTTTCAACCGGGAAAATTGAGTGTTGATATTCCTTTTTCTTTTCTTCAATGAATGCCTTCTGTTCCTCTTCAGGAAGGCTGGTGTCCAAATCCTTTTCAACAATGTTTTTGAATGCATCGAATTGATACTGGTTGAATTCCTCTTCCATTATTTCCACACCAAGCATTTTTGGTATGTTTGGACCGTGAATATCGGCATCGAGGATACCAGTTTTGTATCCCATTGCCTGAAGAGTCTCGGCGATGTTTGCCGCAACAGTAGATTTGCCCACTCCTCCTTTTCCACTCATTACAACTATCTTATGTTTGATTTGACTGAGGTTTTTTGCTAACCTTATCTCCTGCTGCATCATCTGCATTTGCTGTTCAGGGGTCATCTGACCTCCGTGACCATGATGTCCATGACCGTGATGTCCATGTTCTGGCATATAATCTCCTCCCTAATTATTTTAACTGAATTTTTTACTTACTTCTTCTACTGCTAGGATTAACGGGTCTGTAACCATTGATACTGGCGGTGCATAAGCAAATTCCATATTGCTTAAATCAAAGCATGTCAATCCTTCTGTAATGGCCAGTGTCATTGTATCGATTCTTTCGGCCACTCTTTCCTCTGCTATGATTTGGCATCCTATAATGGTTCCGTTTCCATCACATATAACTTTGATATCCATTGGTTTTGCATTTGGATAGTAACGTGCTCTTGTAAGAGCCTGCACTTTCTGTACAACTGGTCTTATACGGTTTTGTTGAGCAAAACTGGTGGTGTATCCCACAGCACCGAATTCAAGTTTTCCTACTTTGGAAACCATTGAATTCAATACAGGATTGAATTTGGATTTTTTGCCGCAGATTGTACGTGCCAATGTTTTTGATTCACGAACTGCTGTTGTTCCCAATTGTGAAATGGTATTTGAACCTAAAATCAAGTCTTTGGATTCAACACAGTCTCCTACAGCATAGATGTCTTCCACTGAAGTTTCCATCCTGTCGTTGACAAGTATTGCCCATCTTCCGATTTCACATCCTGCCATTTTTGCAAGGTCAAGTTCTGCCCTTACACCGGTTGCCATGATTACCATATCAGCATCATATAAATCCTCATCTCCGAAGCATGCCTTTTCAACCTTTCCGTCACCTATGAGTTTGGTGATTGGTTTTCCTAAAACTACCTTTATTCCTTCCATTTCAAGGTATTTTACAAGAATATCGGACATGTCCTTGTCAAGTGACCTTGGAACGATTTGAGGTAGCATTTCACTTAATATTACATCCAATCCCTGTTTTTTAAGTGCAAATGCAATTTCAATACCGATCAATCCTGCACCAGTGACTATTGCACTTTTGGCATCCTTCATAGCTTCCTGAACTTTGATACCGTCATCAATGTTACGGATTCTGTATACTCCATCAAGATCCACTCCCTGCATTGGAGGGACAAACGGATTTCCACCTGTTGCAAGAACCAGTTTGTCGTATTTCATTACTGTATCCTTGTCATTTTTTTGATAGGTGACTGTCTTTTTGTCTGAATCAACTGCAGTCACTTCCACTTCTGTAATGACATCAATATTTTTTTTCTTATAGTCTTCAGGAGTCCTCATGATGATATCATCAAATGATTCGATTGTACCTGAGAGTACGTAAGGAATAGCGCATGGAGAATATGCAACCTTATTGTCTCTTGTGAGAACTGTTATTTCTATGTCATTGTCGAGTTTACGAATATTTGAAGCTGTTGAGATTCCTCCAGCTCCTCCACCAACGATTACTACTTTCATAATAACAAAACCATATATGATTTATACAATATATTATATATTAAAAAATAGTATAAAAAGATTAAGGTCAAAGCATGAAAGAAATAGATTTTGATTTAAAAAATAATCCCTTTATTAATTTCCAGTCTGCCAGATATTCAATGTCTGCAAGAGTGAATGTTGAAAAATTGTGGAATTGGTGTCATGACAACGACAAGTCATTTTTTGTGATGAGTCTGGGCTGTCTGATGAATGCCGTAAATTCAGTTCCCCAGCTTAAAAGAAGAATAATTGACGGAAAGGTCATTGAGTATGATTATCTTGATGGCGTTTCACCGATAATGGATGAGGGAAATGACATCTATCGTGAAATGAGAGTCAAGGTTCCTCAGGAATTTGATGATATGATGGATTGGCATGATTATGTCCGTGAGCTGATTGAAAACATATTATCCGACTCCGAAGAGGGATTTTTCTGTGCAATGGAAAATCGGGATTTGACAAACATTGCAAATTTCTCATGCATCCCCTGGATTGACTTTGACATGCTTACAAACTGCACAGTTGACGGAAATGCAATACAGCCCCTGATAACCTGGGGCAAGGTTAA
The DNA here is from genome assembly GCF_946408925.1 of uncultured Methanobrevibacter sp. GTDB lineage: Archaea > Methanobacteriota > Methanobacteria > Methanobacteriales > Methanobacteriaceae > Methanocatella. The sequence goes on along the minus strand of NZ_CAMJUE010000050.1, from coordinate 11,185 downwards.
TGAGGATTATGAAATGAGCGTTTCAATAACAGTATCCCATATCTTTGTCAATGGCCGTGAACTGGCCTATTTTTATGAAAACGCCCAAAAGGAGTTTGACTCATACGAGTAAACTATTCTCTCCAAATCACAGGATAAAGAAATTATTTTTTCATCATAATACCAGGGTATTCACAGTGCAGGAATAATTTCCTAATCACATTCTTCCACAGTTTGGACTGGCTAATCGCATGTTGAGTCGATGTCTGTTGCTTCAAGCTTCATGATTACCGGCCTCAGGCCGTCATTGCAGGAAACAATTGCAACACCAGGTGTTTTAATCCAGTCTGAATAATACCAGATTTCCTGAACACCATGAGCCAATGCGAATACGTACTGATATATTGCTTTCCATGCCTCATCACAAAATCCGTCCGGTTTTGCGTAATCGGCATAGTAAACTTCACCCTCCTTCATCAGAGGACAAGTGGATAGGCCTTCCACACCATATTCCTTTGCAAGATCTTCCTGAAGAGTTGTCTTTAAAATAGTAATCTTAACTTTTTTCATATTACTTAATTTGTTTGAATTATATGATAATACTAATGGTTCAATAAGCAAATTAGATTAAGTGGCATATTCTTCTTTTTATCAACATATGCTTGATTATTATTTTTAGCATGAGTAATCAACAAAGTTCTTTTTAATAATATTTGTGTAGTCTTGTGGAATTAACTTGAACACAAAACATAATCATTTTTATAAGAAAATGGATTGATGAAATAATGTAAAAAGCTGTGAACTAGTAAAAATATTGAGCACCTAGTTATAATTAAGATATTTGTGTTGATTGTAAAAAAATCAAAAAAGAAATTGCTGAAGCAATTATTTTTTAACTTTAACAGTCTGTTTATTGGCAAAATAACTGTTATTTAACAATTATCTTGGCAAATATCATTGTACCGGAGATTTTTCAGGACCATCCAATGCCAGACTATAACCCCTATGAGGATTTTCTGATTGTAAATCTTGCTTTCTCCATTTAGTATAAGCCTCCCTGTCGTTAGGATCACCAGTATATTCTGTTCTTGGCGGTTTTGATGACTGACTGCTTGTATATGATGTACTGACAGTCTGTTTAATTTCCTCTTTAATGGTAAGATTTTGTGTTGTGTTGTTTCCAGTATAGTTCTCATTTCCACCATATGTAATATTAACAACATATTTACCTTTTTTCAAATCCAAATCAAGTTTGGCTTTACCCTTTGAATTGGTTTTTACAACATCATCAACGACCACTTTACCTTTACTGTTGGTTACTGTAATATTTACAACTTCTTTTGATAAAGGAGTATTATTTAAATCTGTTAATTGTATAGATAATTTTCCACCTTCATATTGTGTCTTATTACTGGTTATTTTAACTTTAGTGGGTTCTTTTGCTGCAGGCTGCATAAACATTACTCCAGCAACAACTGCAAGAACAACAATAATTGCAATTAATATTATAATAATATTTTTGTTTTCCAATACATCACACTCCCAAATTATTTAAATATAATTAAAATTTGCATCAATCATATATATAACAATTTACACCATATTTTAAAACTTCATACACACTACTTAACACATTGACTGATACTGAAAAAATAGCTCTGAAGTAATTGAAAAAACAAATCGTTAAATGAAACTAAATTTTCATGATAGTCTAATCTTATGGTTGAATCAAAAAAGAATATTTGTAGCTGTGTACTGACAACTACTTATTTTTAATATTTACAGTGTTAAATGAATAAAATCATCTATTCGCAAAAGAGTTAATAAAATTGTTTAAAGATAAATATTATGACATTATTGGTCCAAATCATTTTATGAAAAATTGACTTGACTTATGGTATAAACTTAGAGATAAACTATAAAACTAAAATAATTATCTGAAAAATTATTATTTTCTAACAGTGATTCTGACTGTCTTTGTGACTTTACTGTAATAGGCATTGCCTGCAAAGGTTATTGTGGTTTTGAATTTTCCTTTTTTCTTTAATTTATTTATTTTAAAAAATGCCTGACCTTTAGAGTTGGTTTTGGCGGAATATTTTTTGCCGCTGACCTTTAAGGTGACTTTGATATTTTTCATTGACTGATATACGTTGTTTCTCAATATGATTTTGAATTTTTTGATTTTTTCTTTACGGTAATATTTCATGTTGTTTGCAATGATGAAAGGTTTTGCCTTGTTGACAGTCACCTTTGCAGTTGCTGTTGATTTGAAATAGACGCTGTTTCCGGCATAATTTACTGTTACGGTAAAAATCTTTGGAGCCAGCCCTACTGTGGACATTAATACCTGACCGTTACTGTTTGTATAGTATGTTTTTGTTGCACCGTTGATGCTGATTGAAATAGGGGCATTCCTTAAAACCATCCCTTTTGAGTCATGAAGGTTTACAATCAGTGGATTGTTGATATTGTATGTTGCTGTTACGCTTTCCACATATATGAATGTTGAAGTTTTGATTGTAATTTGGGCTGAAACATCATCTGCAACATAAGATTCATCTTTTAAACTTACCACTGCACAGTATTGGCCCAGGTCAAGATCGACAAAACAGGAGTATCCGCTTAGACATGAATCTGTTTCAACAAGATTGTTGTTGCTGTCATAAATTTTAATTTCAGTTTCAACACCTTTCACTTCATAGTTTTGTGAATCTGAAAGTTTCACTTTTATCTCACCGCCGAAACCGTAAATTGCCTCAAAACCTAAAACGGACAACTTATGTTTTGGAAGGTTGCCCTTTAAGTGACAGTTAACTATTGATGATTCGTAGTTTGCACCACCAGACACAACAGCAATGTTTTCAATGAAGTTACTTCCTGATGCTGAACATCCTCCGGAGATTGCACCGCCGAAATCCGCATGGTTGTCTGTGAAATTACATTCTATTGCTGAGCCACCATACATTGCACCTCCGCTTTTGGCAGTGTTTGATTTGAATGTTGATGAAAATGAGGATGCGGATATCATTGCACCTCCATTTTCCAGAGCGGAATTTGCTTCAAAATTGGAGTATCTGGCTGAACCTGAGTGTATTGATCCCCCATTTGTTGCGGTGTTTTTTGTGAAATTTGATGAAACGGCAAAAGTCTTATATAATGCTCCACCTTCTGTTGCATGGTTTGCTGTGAAAATGCAGTTTTTAGCGGAATTGTCATACATTGCACCGCCCTGATTTGCATAGTTTCCTATAAAAGTACAGTTTTCTGCATATGCTCCAAGTATTGCCCCTCCATAATAGTCGGCATGATTGTTTTCAAATCTGCAGTTTGTTGCACTTCCTCCTTCCATGGCTCCTCCATATGGTGCATAATTGTTTATGAACTGGCAATTGGTTGCTTGATTATCCGCCATTGCTCCTGCCTCTATGAATGCTGAGTTACCATTAAATGTACAGTCGATGGCAATTCCCTGAAGAGCTCCTATTTTGTTGGCGGTGTTTTCTATAAATGTACAGTTGACCGCATAGAAATCACCTGCACCGGATGAACTTCTGGCCTGATTTTTTTTATATGTGCAATTGAATGCAGAACCTCCGCTCATTGCACCTCCATATGTTGCCGTATTCAATTCAAACTGTGAATTTTCGGCATAGGAGTTGAATAGAGCTCCTCCGTAATATGCATTGTTGGAGATGAATGTTGATGACCAGCTTATTCCATCATAGATTGCTCCTCCACGGCTTGCAGAATTGTTTGTAAATCTGCAGTCGGTTGCAGTGCCCCCATGTATTGCACCTCCGTTGGCTGTTGCAGCATTGTTTGTGAAATTGCATGAGATTACACCGTATCCCTCACCGATTATTGCTGCCCCATTGTCTGCATTTCCATTGATGAAGTTCACATTGCTTATGAAGACATCCTTTGAGGTTATGTTGAATATTCTTGCGGCATTTGCCCCGTCAATTGTGTGGCCGTTACCCAGAATATTCATCGGTCTTGATATTACAATCCCATTTTTAAAATCAGAATCTGTATTGGAGTTGAATTTATAATCATAGGTTAAGGTTACGGTTGAATCATCTGAATTGATTTTTTCATTCAGGTTTGTAAAGGTTAGCTCACCGGCACTTAACATTTCATCGGATTTGTTAAGTGTTGTTGAGTTGTCATTTGCAGAAACGGTTGATAGGCTAAGCAAAAAGATACATATTACAATCAATATCAATACCATTTTTTTACCTGACATGCTCCCCAACCTAAATTTGCATTATTTTGATTTATATTTATGTAAAATATAGTATATAAAGTTAAAATTTGCAGGTAATTTTCATTTCGTCAATTATCTTTTGCAAATATCTCTTTTTTAAGACAAATTCACGTTTATTGGCCAAATGTTCACTGTTTGGTTGTGGAACCTTTTCATTTAACCTTGAAGCACCCAGATATTTGGTGTCACCTTCAGTTAAATTATGTGCCAGACCGTCATCTATTGCCTTTTTGATGATGTAATAATCCGTGAACAGTATATCAAAGTCGTTTTCCAAATGATACAGTTCAATGTCTGTTATAATGTCGTCAAAATACCATATTATAAAAATACTTTGCTTTTTGAACAGTTCGGAAAATGATATCAAGTTGAAATAGTCAATGTCGGCTATCTTGAATTTTGATGATGGATATCTCCTGCCGCAGAGCTTGTTGTTATACTCCAGAAGAGCTATAAAAAAATCGGATGATTCATCTAAGTCAATCTGATTTATGTTTTTTCCAATCAATTGCTTAAATGAATCCATGTTAATCTAGTCTTTGTCCAATGCTGGAATACCTGTTATTCTTAATCCGCCGTAATGGGATTTGTATTTGATGTTTAATCCGATGAGCAGCGGTGTGATTTTTTCGATGATTCTTGCCTTTTCAAGTATTCCGCAGTCTATGGTTTTTATTCCAGGAATCTTATCAATTATTTCAGCAGCAGTTGCCTTTGCATCTGCATCGTCTCCGGCTATAAGACAATCACAGTCGATTTCTTCCGGAATGTTTGCAAGGTGTGAGTTTGATATGTTACAGAATGCACAGATTACTTTTGCCCCTGTTCCTTCAAGAATCTTTGCGGTTCTCTCAGCAGCTGATCCTTCCATAAGGTCTATGAATCTGAATGGTTTTCCACCGATTGCGGTTTCAAGAGGTACTGTTGCATCCATGACGATTTTATTTTTACAGAATTCCTTGATTCCTTCAATTGTTGGTTTTTGTGCAGCCAGTGGCACGGTAATAATCAATACATCACCATTTTTAGCGGCGTCTTCGTTTGCCATGCCGACCATGTTTGATAAATCATAATCGGAGAGGTCCTCTTTTGCTTTTGCCACTACGTCCAATGCCTTTTCTTCTTTTCTTGATCCTACAATTACATCAACACCAGCAATAGCCAGTCTTTCTGCAATTCCGAGTCCTTGTGGTCCTGTTCCACCAATTATACTTACTTTCATTCTTTATCACCTATTTTCTATCGTATAATAATCCGCCTACAAATATCAGGTATGGAGGCAGTTTTCCATCTTTTGCATATTGAATTTTCAATCCGAATACATCTTCTACTGTCCTATCGACATCAGCACCCAATGCCTCAAGCGGATATCTCATTTTCATCGGCATTTTGCACATCATGCCGAATTCCCTTGTGCATTTCATGCAGAGGTTGCATTTTCCTAAAAACAGTCCCTGTGAATCTGCGTTTTCAAGAACATATATGTCATTCATGAGTCTTGTCTTGAATCTTTCGAATCTTTTTAAGACATAATTAAGTTCAGTTTCGGAGAAATCATTTGCCAATTCCTCCGCTGAGAATTCAATTTTAAAAGCGATTAGTTTGAGTTTGTTAAAAGAATGCCATAGCTCGTCAACATCAAAGTCAAACGGAGGATAGCTCCAGTTGTAGCCGAGCATTTCCTGTTCTTCAATGCAGAGTTTTGAAAATTTTTCAAAATCAACATATTCTCTGTAGTAGTCTTCGACGTCAACATCGGCTGTGAGTTTTTTTATCTCTGACATAATTAATATTATTTAAATTGAATATAATAAAAGTTTCTAAAAAAATTATCCTTCAATGGCACGATTAATTTTGATTTTTTTGGAATTGTATCCAATTGCCTTATTTGCATTGTTGAGAGATTCACGCAGTGTCTTGACTATTGCTTCAAGCAGTTCCTCATTGAATTGGATTGTGTCAATGCCCTTGAATTCACAGTATTTTGATATTCTTTCATCTTCCAGAAATCTTATGAATTCATCCCAGTCATAGCTTATCTCTTCAAGTATGGTTTTGGCATCAATCAGTTTATCGTTAAGCTCATCCGCCTTTCTGAATGCTTTCCTTTCAATAGCATTCAATTCCATCATGTCTTCATTATTCCAAGCATACAGATATTCCTTATCACTCATAGTATCACATTTTAGGTTAACCTAAATATTTATCTTTTACACTATATTAATGTTTTCAATCAAAAAAAAGAGTTATTTTCTAACAATGTACTGGCCGGGATGTATGAAATCATCCAGAAATTCAATGTCAATGTCTTTTAAATCTATAAATTCAAAGGTATCGATTAAATTATTCTTAAGGTTTTTTCCAACCTTAATCAGTCCGATATTTTCCTTTGTGAAGATATGGCTTATGAAATCTTTTGCATTGTTGAATTGCCTTTCTTCCATGTGAACCAGAAAATCATCCTGGATAAAGCAGTTTTCACGGCCATATTTTGCCACAAAGTTCTCACATCCTCTTGTGATGAATACCTTAGGACCCCTGTTTATCCGGACACTGTTAAGCGTTGATGATGCCATTTCAAGCAGAATCACACAATTGATGATTTCATCGCTCCAATAGTCGGCCTTAAAGACATTGAATTCCTCAGCGTTTAACTTATTTTCCAAAGCCTCACAGGTTTTTCTAAGCTGAGGGTGAAGGGTGTCTAAAGGAATGTCGGGAATGTCAAATCTGAATGCAATAACATCACTGCTTCTGGATTTGAACTCGTTTAAGATTTCATCCCTTTTCAATTCACGCTCAAGGGGATAGAAGTAATCATTTTTATTGTCTGAGAATATGTAATTTCGGGCAGACTGTATGAACTCGGCCATCTTGTCCAATCTAAGGGCCGCTCCAACATTCCTGTTCTTATCTGTCGGGTCAATTACAATCAGAGGTTCCTTAAATTTATCGGATGTGCCAAAACCTTCAAGATCGATTACCTCATGATATTTCCAGTTGATTGCTGCTTTAAGAGTGGATTCAAAATCCCCGTAGTGAATGATTAAAAGCTCACAAAGATAACCTGCAAATCCTCCGACCTTAAATTCAGAACCGTATGTTCCGGTCATTGCCATGAAACGTTTTAAAAGCAAAACTTCATCCTGCTGGGATTCTGAAAGGTTTTGCTTCACATATCTGGTGTGAAGAATTGTTCTGTCAACAGCTGATTTGAGCTGGCTTCCGTCATTTATCGCATAGCATGGAACAATGTCCACTTCACATCCTTCGATATCGGTTGTAACATAGGGGTGTGATGCGAAATGATGCTCTGGAGTGGTGTCAAACTCACTACAGCAATCATGAGCCAGTTCAAGTCCAATTTCCTTTAATTCATTTTTCTCGGTATCCAATGGAAAAGCTATAAAGATGTCAATGTCCGATTTTCCCTTAAGTGCTGTGTTTTTGGAAACTGACCCCACCAAAGTGACTTTGGCATCAACATCCCTTTCATCACATGCATTTTGTAGAAAATTCATTACTCTTGATGAGACATCCTCTATATGGTGTTTTTCCTCATCAGTCGGTTTTATATCTTCCAGTATAGCTTCATAATCCATTATTATCACAATTCAAATATTGCCAGGTCTTCATATATCGGTCCTGCAGGTGTCAGGGTTGATTTTTTAAGTGAGATTTGTGTAACTTCCATCTCACCGATTTCAACATCTTCAAACTCTTCGATTATTGATTTTACCTTGTTTTTGTTTTTGGCGGATTTCATTCGGCCTATTGTGAGATGTGTGGAGAATTTTTTGTCCTTGTCTATGCCCAGACTGACAAATTCCTTATCCAGCCTGTCATGCAAATCCTTAATAATTTCATCGTTTTCGATTCCCACCCAAATCACTTTAATGTGATTGTTATTTGGGAATGCTCCACAACCTTTTATTTTTATATTAAAAGGTTCAAATTCACTTACCACCTTGCTTATTGCATTTTCAAGGAGTTTTAAACCGTTTGTATCTATATCACCAAAGAATTTCAAGGTTAAATGTAGGTTTGCCAATTCAACATATTTTATTTTGGTATCAATCTGTTTAAATTCCTTGATGATTCTGTTGATTTTTGGTTTTAAGTCATCATCCAAATCAATTGCAAGAAACGCTCTTATCTCAGACATAATTCACCTATTGCTCAATAATTGTCTCATCAATGGCTATTCCAAAGTGCCTGGCATTTGATTCAATGTATACTTTTACCTTATCTCCAGGCTTTACATCAGCCACTGACAACGGTTGGTTGTTTTCATCAACAATACGTATTGTTTCAGCATTTTGAAGTAATGTGCGAATGGTTTGTCCTTCATATTCTGCTTCAATCAGAATCAATGGACGTCTTTCGATTTTGCTTCTTCCCACATATGCGGTTCTGGTTTCGCCTTCGGTATTGACAATTAGAACCTCATCTCCTGCAACAAGTTCTGACAGGTATCTTGTCTTGTTTCCTGGAACCATTACATATGCCTGCACAGGCCCTGCATTTACACGAAACGGTCTTGATGCCACATATTCACTTTCAAGTGACTCTGAATGTATTAGAAACATTGATTTTGAATATGAACCGATTAGCATTCCCTCACCGGGTTTCATCATGTCGGTTGTATCCACACATACACGGTCTCCTGAACCTAATGGTTTTACATTTGTTATGGTTGCAATCTTAAGTTCATATTTTGTTTGTGATGCTTCAACAACTTCCTGAGCAATCTTTTTGATATTGTTGAAATCATTTGCTTCAAATATTACACCGTCTGTTCCGTGTTCAAGTGTTTCAAGAGCAACTTTTGCACCTTCAAGGTCACGTACAGCTGCGATGATTTCCACCTCTTCCTTTTGAAGGTCTGCAATGATATTTTCCAATGGAATGATAGTCCAGTCTGTTCCCACAAGAATTATATAATCCACTATAGAACCCAGTTTAACTGCAAGTTGTTCATGTGCCTTATCTGTAATGATTATATATGCACATACTGTTTTTCCTTCGCTTTTGGCTTTTTTTGCATTAGCAATGTCAACTGAGTCTGTAAAGTCTTCATTTAACTCCACAAATCCGTCGCCTTCACCGTTTATGCCGACCAGATATATGTCCGCATCATCGCTGTTTGCAATGATTTTGACATTGCCCAGTTTTCTGATATCATCTATGTCATCAAGGTCAAGCACATGGTCTATTCCTGATTCCAGTGCTGTGGTTATCATTTCCTTTTTGTCATCCCACAGCTCGTCAGGTGTTGATATCCAAGCGAATTTGTTTTGCATCCAATCACCTAATCTAAGAATTTTAAAGCTTCGTCAACTTCAGCGTCATGGTGGACTACTTCTGATATTGCCCTTGTTATTTTACCAGGATTTTCAGCTTGGAAAAGGTTACGTCCGAATGCAACACCTGCTCCTCCGACTTCAAGGGAATCCTTAACCATCTGCAGAAGTTCTTCATTTGTTTCAACTTTAGGACCTCCTGCAATGACAACAGGTACGATTGCTCCTTCAACAACTTCTTTAAATGAATCAGGATCTCCTGTGTAATTGGTTTTGACTATGTCCACTCCAAGTTCTGATCCTACACGTGCTGCATGTTTTACAAATTCAACGTCATGTTCGTTTTCAACCTTCTGTCCACGTGGGTACATCATTGCAAGAAGAGGCATTCCCCAGTAGTCACATGTTTCGGCAATTTCACCTAATTCCTGAAGCATTTGACTTTCTGTTTCAGATCCAAGGTTTACATGTACTGAAACTGCATCTGCACCGAGCTGAATTGCTTTTTCCACAGTTGTTACTGTAACCTTGTCGTTTGGATCCGGTGCAAGGGATGTACTTGCGGATAAGTGTACAATCAAACCTATATCCTTACCGTAACCACGGTGTCCCTGTTTGACTATTCCCTTATGCATCAGGATTGCATCGGCTCCTCCCTGGGAGATGCTTTCGACTGTTTCATCCATATCGATGATTCCCGGAATTGGACCGCTTGATACACCATGATCCATAGGTGCGATTACTGTTCTTCCAGTGTTTCTGTTAATGATTCTTTCTAAACGGATTTTTTTACCTATCATTTTAAAACCTCATTATATAATTATATTTCTAGTGATATATAATGTTAATTATACAAAAATATAACAATCAATTGTTGAAATTAACTAATCTGTAAAAATTAATTGTTAAATTTAAACATTAATTTAATAAAATATAGTTTAATTCACACTATATGATAGCATCACTTAAAAATTTTACTTATCTTTTCAAATGAAAAATTCTTTTAAACACAACAATTTTGCAATGAGAATGTTAAAAAACAAATATAAATTATTTTTTAAAGCTAAAACAATTTAACAAGTCAATAACAATATTGTAATCCCAAATTAGAAAGTTTTTTATAAAATTAAGCACTATAGATTATAATCATGACAATTAAAGAAATAAAAGATAATTATTATTTTGAAAACCTGAGCGACAAGCATGATTTAAGTGACTTTGACTGTGGCGATAAGGATTTGAATGACTTTTTGAAAAATGATGCATTGGCACAGCAAAATGCTAGGTTAAATGTGACTAAATTGATAATGTGTGATGGAAACATTATTGGATTTACATCCCTTTTAACTGATGGAATAATGATTAAAAAAATCAGAAATGAAAAAGTCAAATTAGAAATTAAAGAAAAGTTAAATATAAATTCAAATAAAAAAAGTATATCCGCTGTGAAAATCGGAAGATTGGCTATTGACAAAAAATATGCTCGAAAAGGATTAAGCAGCCATATACTAAACAATATTCTAAAAAATCTAAAAGACATTTCCGAAAAGGAAGTAGAATTTAGATTTATCTTAATCATGCAAGAATACCACGACCTCTTTTTAGGTCGTGGATGAATTGCACAAAAACAGGG
>NZ_CAMJUE010000049.1 GCF_946408925.1 uncultured Methanobrevibacter sp. | reverse complement strand
GGAAGTGGATTCTTGTAGTGATCCTGATTGTGGTTGTCATGATGAGCATGAGCATCATCATGAACATGAATTAAAAGACACATGCTCTGACCCCGACTGTGATTGTCATGATCATGACGATGATGATATTGAAATAAGTATCTGCGGTTGTCCTGATTGTGCAGATGACGACCATGACCATGACCACGGTCACGACCACGGCCATGGAAGTGAAGAGTTATTGGCCGAAGGAAAACCATTAATCTCTAACAGGCCAATCCAAATCATCGTTGCAAGCGGAATATGTTTTGCAGCGGGACATATAATGGAATTACTGTCAGTCAACCCGACAATCGTCACAGTAGTCTTCATGTTGGGTGCTTTGATTGCAGGTTATGAAATAGCAATACTGGCTTACAAATCATTAGTAAAAAGACACACTGTCGGACCTGCAATGCTCATGTGCATTGCATGTGTAGCATCATTCATCATAGGACATCCTGAAGAAGGTGCGGCGGTAACATTCCTATACTATATTGCGGAATTCCTGGAAGACTATGCAGAACACAGGGCTAAACGCTCAATCAAATCATTGGTTGAAATCGCTCCTGAAACCGCAAGGGTGAAAGTCGGCGATTCCGAAAAAGAAATGAAAGTCGATGATGTGAACATTGGAGATATTGTCATCGTGAAACCTGGAGACAAGGTGCCTTTGGACGGTAATGTCATTTCAGGTTCATCTTCAATCAACCAGGCTTCAATCACTGGTGAAAGCGTGCCTGTCCTTAAGGAAATAGGTGATGAAGTGTTCTCAGGTACAGTTAATGTTGACGGGTACCTGGAGATTGTCGTAACCAAAAAGGCTAAGGATTCAGTAATCTCAAAAATCGTCACTCTGGTTAAAAGATCACAACTCAACAGGTCTGAAACTGAGTCATTGGTTGAAAAGGTTGCCAAATATTATACTCCAGTCATGATGGTTGCAGCCGCATGTGTTGCATTCCTGCCTCCATTGCTCCTGGGCATGCCATTGGTTGATTGGGTTTACAAGGCACTTTCACTTCTAGTTATTTCATGTCCATGTGCATTCTTAATCTCAACACCGGTCGGAATGGTGTCAGCAATCACCTCCGCCACCAAAAATGGGGTATTGATTAAGGGAAGTACTTATGTTGAGGAAATGCGTGATGTAAAAGCAGTTATTTTCGATAAGACCGGTACACTAACAGAAGGAAAACTTGAATTGAGTGAAATCGAGATATTGGATGATAATTACGCTGAAGAGGATATTGTAAAAATTGCCGCTTCACTTGAACACAATTCATCTCACCCAATTGCACAGGCTATCGTAAACTATGCAACCATGAATGAGATTGAATTTGATGAGATTGCAGACTTCAGGAATGTTCCGGGTAAAGGAATTGTGGGTAACATTAATGGTAGTGAATATTATGCTGCAAACGAGGCATTGATTGAAGGATCAAGCTTTGACATTTCAAGAGATGAAATAAACAAGTTCTCTGCTGAAGGTAAAACAATCATATTCATAGGTAATGCCGAAAATGTATTGGCAATTATAACAGTATCAGATAAAATCAGAAACAATGCCTCTGAAGTTGTCAAAGACCTGAAAGAGCAAGGGGTACAAACCGTAATGCTCACTGGTGACAATAAGATTGCCGCCAAAAGTGTAGCTGATGAAATTGGAATCGACTATGTCTACTCTAACTTGATGCCTGAAGACAAGCTTAACATCCTTGACACCATCAGAAACAAGTTCGGTGATGTTGCAATGGTAGGGGACGGAATAAACGATGCACCTGCTCTTGCACGTGCAAACATCGGTATTGCAATGGGTGCTGCAGGTTCTGATGTGGCCATTGAAACCGCTGATGTCGCACTGATGCAGGATGACATTTCAAAACTCCCATATCTGTTCTCATTAAGTAATAAGACAATGGGAATCATCAAGCAGAACATTACCGTTGCAATTGCGATAAAATTGTTGTGTGTTGTGCTTGCAATCGTAGGTATCATCACATTGATGATGTCTGTCGGTTTCGGTGATTTGGGACTGACCTTGCTTGTTATCTTAAATTCATTTAGAATCGGAATGGTGAAAAATCCACTATTCTAATTTCTTTTTTTATTATTTAAATATTCATTTTTATTTAAATTCTTTTTTTTTAATTCTATTAGTCCTTTTTTCATTATTTTATGCGATAATTGTGCTCTTTTTTTAGTATTTAAAAAAACTTGTCTGTGTGTGTAAAATTGTTTTCACTTTGAAAAATTGCTCTCACTTAGTAAAATTGCTTTAACATTGAAAAATTGACTTCATTTAAAACAAAAACTATAATATGTTGGTTATTCATATATTAATTTGATTTAATTTAAAAAAATTTTAAAAGGAGCGTTTTAATTGAAGAAAATAAGTTGACAACTACATTATTGTATATTGGTGAAGAAGGAGAAGTGTCTATGGAAGTGATTATTGACCCGGAAGGTGAAACATTTTGGGCAACACAAAAAACCATGGCTGATGTGTTTAATGTTACAAAGCAGAATATATCTTATCATCTAAATGATATTTTTAAAACAGCTGAATTGGATAAAGATTCAGTTGTCAAAAAAATTTTGACAACTGCCTCAGATGGAAAAAAATATAAAACTAGTTTCTATAATCTTGATGCTATAATCTCTGTAGGTTACAGGGTAAACTCTAAAAATGCCACACGCTTCAGAATTTGGGCCACTAGTGTTTTAAGGGAATTCATGATTAAAGGTTTTGTTTTGGATGATGAACTGTTGAAAAAAGGGTCTCGTTTTGGAAAGGATTACTTCACTGATTTACTTGAAAGAATTCGCGAAATTCGAGTTTCAGAAAGACGATTCTATGAGAAATTAACTGATCTGTATGCTACAAGCCATGATTACAACAAGAATGCGGAGATAACAAGAAAATTCTATGCAAGAGTTCAAAACAAACTTCATTATGCCGTTTCGGGCATGACTGCTCCTGAAATCATTAAAGACCGTGCCAGTAGCGAAAAGGAAAACATGGGTTTAACATCCTGGAAACATTCTCCTGAGGGTAAAATCCAGTTAAGTGATACAAGAATTGCTAAAAATTATCTAACTGAAGAGGAGCTTGCAGAGTTAAACAAGCTTGTTGAATTGTACCTTAATTATGCAGAACTTCAGGCAACAAGTGAAATTCCGATGAGTATGAGCGATTGGGCTGAACAGCTAGACAAATTCCTTGACTTTGTGGGATATCAAATTCTTGAAGGCAATGGAAAAGTCAGCCGTTGTGAAATTGATGATTTTGTAAAAGGGGAGTTTGAAAAGTTCAGGCCGATTCAGGACAGGTTCTATAAATCAGATTACGATGAATTTGTTGAAAGAACTAGAAAGTTATTGAATAATTAATTTTATATTTGAATAAATTTTAATTATAATGTATGTTAAGTAATGATTCATCAAATGTTGACGTAATGCTTGGAAACCCCAAACGGGCATTGCTTAAAATGTCTTTGCCTTTGATTGTCTCATTGCTCATTTCTAGTTTTTATAATCTGATTGATGCGGCATGGGTGTCCGGCCTTGGAGCTGATGCTCTTGCAGGCGTTGGGTTTTTCACTCCAATATTCATGGTTCTTGTTGGTTTTGGAAACGGTTTGGGTGCAGGTGCATCATTTGCCATATCAAAATACATTGGCGAGGAGAACAAATTAAAAGCCGATAATGCATCAATCCATTCAATATTATTTGACATAATTGTTTCATTAATTTTAACAATTGCGCTGTTGGTTTTCTTAAATCCTATATTGAAGATAATGGGTGCGGGTCAAACCATTAACTATGCTGCTGATTACGGAATGATTCTTTTAATTGGTTCCATTTTTATCATTTTGTCAAATGCACTGTATGGTGTCTTCAGGGGTGAGGGCGATTCTAAAAGGCCGATGTATGCAATGATTGCTTCAGCCATTTTAAACATTATTCTGGACCCGATTTTCATATACACTTTAAATCTTGGTGTTAGGGGTGCGGCCATTGCTACACTGATTTCAGCGGTCTTTGTGATACTGATTTTAATCTATTGGTTTTACATCAAAAAGGACACTTATCTAAAGCCTAATTTATCTAATTTCAATTTTAACAAAGATATTTCACGAGATATAATTAAAGTGGGCATTCCCGCAAGCATTCAGCTTCTGAACAATGCATTTTTTGCGGCAGTATTTTCCGCATTACTGGTTTATGTGGGATCAACCGATTCTGTTGCGGTTTACTCGACCGGTTGGAGGATTGTGATAATCAGTACCACTCCATTGTTGGCTATAGGGACTGCCCTGATAAGTGTTATTGCAGCCAATTTCGGTGCAAAAAACTATAAAAACATTCAGATTGCCCATAGGTATGCCATGAAGGTTTCCTTAATGTTGGCTGTTGTGGTAATGGTTTTTACTAATGTTTTTGCAGGTGAAATTTCATCTATTTTTACATCCGGTGGAAGCAGCGCTAGAATATCTGCTGAACTAACAAGTTTCATTGCTTGGATTGTGATTTATTATCCTACAATGGCCGTTGGTGTTCCGTCAACCTATGTGTTCCAGGGAATCGGCAAGGGCATTACTGCAATGTTTCAGACAATAATGCGTGAAACAGGTTTTACCATATTTTTTGCAGTATTGTTTTCCGTTGTTTTGAATTATGGTGTTTGGGGTGCCTGGATGGGCATTGTTTTGGGCGAAATTGTATCAAATAATCTTACAGGAATCTGGGCCGATTGGGAGATTAAAAAATTGCTGAAGTTTAATTAATCTCCGATTCGGTTAACAATATTTTTTACATTTTATATTATTATAATACTAATTTTATATTATTTCTTAAATTAAGTAATACTTTTTTAAAATTATGTAGTAATTTTTAAATACTCCAATTTCAAAATAATTATATGTAATATCATTATTATAATAAGTATTACTATTTAATTATTAATTTATAAAAAAGTAATACTAAGTGTGGATATTACTCAATTTTATTGAAAGTAATTTTTTATGAGGAAAATAATATGGATACAAAATATATTATAGGTGCAGTTATTGCAGTAATTGCAATAGTGGGTATAGCTGCATTCGCTTTAGGTGGCGGACACACAGAACATGCCGCTAATGAATTGGTAACATGTGTTGCAGCTCATGGTGAAGAACCGGAATTCGGATTCGACCCGATGCATGGATGGGGATATCACGATTCTGGAACAGAACCTCTGATACAAAGTACTATTCTTAAAAGAGATAAAGACAATAATTTCGTAAATGACTTGGCAACTGATTATGACATCTCAAGCGACTTTAAAACATATACTGTAACTATCCGTGATGATGTAAATTTCACTGACGGATCTAAATTAACCGCAAATGATGTGGCATTTTCATACAACAAAGCAAAAGAATTAGGTGAAGGAGCAGATTTAAGCTCCATGAATGAAGCAAAAGCTGATGGCAATAAAGTTGTATTCACCCTTAACAAATCAGATTCAACATTCATCAACAAACTGACTGATGTTGGAATCGTTCCTGAAGCTAATTACAATGAAGATTCATACGGTCAAAACCCAATCGGTTCCGGACCTTATAAATTAGCACAATGGGATAAAGGACAACAATACATTTTAGAGAAAAACCCTGACTACTATGGTAAAGAACCATACTTCGAGAAAATCACCAACCTATTCCTTGACTCTGATGCAGCATTCGCAGCTGTTAAAAACGGAGATGTGGACATTGCTGAAGTACCAGTATCCTATGCAAATGAAACCGTAGACGGATACCACATGGAATACTTCGATTCAATTGATGTACGTGGAATTTCTCTGCCAACCCAAATGGATGAAGGAAAAGTAAGTGAAGACAATGTGACTATAGGTAACAATGTAACCGGAGATCCTGCAATCAGGGAAGCATTAAGCATCGGTATTGACAGAGAAGCATTACTGGATGGTGCATTAAACGGATTCGGTGATGTGAACTACAATGGTGTAGCCGACCAATTGGCATGGTCCTTTGATTCCAATATCAAAGACGGTGATGTAGATCAAGCAAAACAGGTTCTTGAACAGGCAGGCTGGAAAGACACTGACAATGATGGAATTGTAGAAAAAGACGGTCAGAAAGCATCATTTTCAGTATACTATAACTCCGCAGCAACCGAAAGACAGGCAATTGCAGTGGCAGTTGCAGAACAGGCCAAAAAAATAGGTATTGAAATTGAACCTGTAGGTGGAAGCTGGGACGATATCGACCCTAACAAATACAGTCAGGGTGTGGTATGGGGATTCGGTTCTGCAGACCCAATGGAAATCCAACACCAGTATGACTCAAGAGTTGCAGCAGTGGGCTATGACAACCCTGAAGCACTTAACGACACTGCAGTGGATTCCCTGATTGATTCGGCAATGGCTCAGGAAACCAACGCGTCCTATGCTACCTGGTCTCAGGCTGCTCAACAGGCAAACTCCCAATACCCATTCCTCTGGATTGGAACTATGGACTACACATACTTTGTAAGTGATGATCTGGACATTTCCAATGACACTGCCCTAATCTATCCACACGGTGGAGACATCTGGGGTAACATCTACGATTGGAACCGCATAAATGCAACAGACAGTTAAATAAAATTTTAAAATGATTTATTTTATATAAATCATTTTCAATTCTTTTTTTAAATTAATTATTTAGAGTTGATTAAAATTAACAATAAAAAATTAGCTAAATTTTTAGGTTTTAAAGCCATTAGATTACTAATTTTATTAATTGTTATTGCAGCAATCAGTTTTATAATGATACAGTTATCACCAATTGATCCCGTAAAAGCCTATCTTGGCCAAAGAATTGTCAGTCAGGAACAATTGGCTATTGTTGGAGAATACTGGGGAACAAATCTGTCATTAAGTGAGCGGGTTTTCGGATGGCTTTCAACTTTAGCATCCGGAAGCATGGGCTTTTCATTGATTTTCAGAGTTCCTGTCACTGAAGTTATTATGCAAAAATTCACAGCATCATTAACTCTTATGGTGGTTTCCTGGCTGATATCTGCAATTGTAGGATTCGGTTTGGGAGTGCTTGCAGGCGCTAAAGAAGGTTCCCTGATAGATAGGGCAATTAAAACTTATTGTTACATACTGCAATCCACACCAACATTCTGGATAGGATTGGTACTTTTAATGGTTTTTTCAGTGTATCTTGGATGGTTCCCAATTGGACTTTCAGTGCCTATAGGACAATTGTCTGACACGGTGACATTCTGGCAATGGCTATACAGATTGATATTACCTGCAGTAACATTGAGTATTGTTGGAATTGCATCCCTTACAATGTTCACTAGAGATAAGCTCATAAGCGTTAAGAAAAGCGATTATTTTCTGTTTGCACAGGCCAGAGGTGAAAGTTTCTGGGGGATAATCAAAAATCATGGAATTAGAAACATTCTGCTTCCGGCAATTACAATACAGTTCATGTCATTCAATGAACTGTTTGGCGGAACAATTCTTGTGGAACAGGTATTTGCATATCCAGGAATCGGTCAGGCGACCGTTGCGGCCGGATTAAGGTCAGATGTTCCATTGCTTCTGGGCATTGTAATTGTCAGTACAATATTTGTATTTGTGGGAAACCTTATAGCGGACATGATTTATGAATATGTTGACCCGAGACTTAGAGGTGAGGGCGATGAGTGAAACTCCATGGTATAATAGGGGACTGTTCAGCTCCTTGAATTTAAGGCAGAAGACTCTGCTTACTATTGCACTTACAGGTTTGGTATTGGTGGTTATTTTCCTTTGCGGAACATTTATTGATGCGAACCTACCGACAGACTTCACAACAAGGATGAAACCTCCTTCATTCGAACATATATTCGGTACCGACTGGATGGGAAGGGACATGTTCATCAGAACCATCAAAGGTTTAAGCTTAAGTATAGTTATAGGTATTGGAGCATCAGTAATCTCCAGCATAATCGCTACAGTTTTAGCATTTGTTGCAAGCTTCAACAGGTACTGCGATGAGTTTGTATCATGGCTTATTGACCTTTTTGCATCAATACCGCACATATTGCTGATTATGATGATATCAATCGCTTTGGGCAAAGGCGCATTTGGTGTTATAATGGCCGTGGCATTCTCGCACTGGGTAAATCTGACAAGGGTATTGAGAGCGGAAGTATTGCAAATCAACACTTCCGAATATGTTGCACTTTCAAAGAAATTCGGAAGAGGCAAACTGTGGATTGCAAAAGAGCATATTTTGCCCCTGGTTCTCTCACAGATATTCGTCGGAACCTTATTGGTGTTCCCGCATGCAATCATGCACGAGTCAAGTGTGACATTTCTGGGATTCGGTCTGTCTCCACATGAACCTGCAATCGGTATAATACTGTCCGAATCAATGTCATATCTTGCAATGGGTGCATGGTGGCTGGCATTCTTCCCCGGTCTTGCGTTATTGATAGTTGTATTATTATTTGACATTATCGGAGATAACCTGAAACGATTGTTTGACCCTTCAGAGGCAAATAAATAGGTGATATTATGACAAAATTATTGGAAGTAAATAATTTATCTATATCCTTCACGCAATATGTTCAGGGACTGAATAGGCATGACTCAAAGGTGATATCTGATTTGACAATTGATGTTGATGAAGGCGAAATTGTTGCAATTCTGGGCTCAAGCGGTTCTGGTAAAAGCCTTCTGGCGCATTCCATATTGGGTATTTTACCATACAATTCTCATGTCACCGGTGAAATCAAATATGGGGGCGCTGTGTTAAATCAGGAATTGAAGGAAAAGTTAAGAGGCGATGAGATATGTCTGATACCTCAATCTGTAAACTTCCTTGACCCTTTGATGAAAGTGTCCCAACAGGCAATAGGTGAATGCAGAGATGAAAAGGAACGTGATGAGAAAAGGATAATGCAAAGGGAAATTTTTGCCAGATACGGATTGGATGAAAGTGTGGACGATTTATATCCTTTCGAATTGTCAGGAGGAATGGCAAGAAAAGTTTTGTTGTCCACCGCATTGATTGGCAATCCCAAATTGCTGATTGCAGATGAGCCAACACCAGGTCTTGATGCAAAAAGCGTTCGCGAAACGATTGAAGATATCAGAAACTTAAAAAAAGATGGCAAGGCAGTATTGCTGATTACTCACGAAATCGATGTAGCCCTAAAAACTGCAGACCGGATAGCAATATTTTATTCGGGCTATGTCATTGAAATCAACACTGTTGAAAACTTCAGGAATGCTGATAACGTATTGCATCCATATTCAAAGGCCCTAATTAATTCCCTTCCAAGAAACGGTTTCAATTTAACTGAAGGGGTTCAGCCTTTGGATGATGTTCCGGGATGTCCTTACTGGGAGAATTGCCCAATACGTTTGGATAAATGTGAAAAAAGCAAACCTGAATTGGTTGACCATGATGGCGTCATGATTAGATGTTTCAAGTTCGAGGGGGTTTACGATGGAGCTTAAGGCAAATAATATATCTTTTTCATATACTAAAAAAAGGCAGATACTTAAGGATTTTTCTCTATCTATCAAAAGCAATCAGATAATTGGCCTGATGGGTGATAGCGGCAGCGGCAAATCCACATTATGCAAGATTATGGCAGGATATATTTCCCATTATTCAGGCGAGGTTATATTGGATGGCAAAGAGATTCCAGACAGGGATTTTTATCCGGTTCAGCTGATTTTTCAGCATCCCGAAAAAACCATGAATCCCAAATGGAAAATGGAAAAGGTATTGAATGAATCATGGATGCCTCCTCAGGATTTGAAGGATACTTTTGGACTTAAGGAGCACTGGCTTACACGCTGGCCAAATGAGCTTTCAGGTGGGGAACTGCAGCGCTTCAGCATATTGAGGGCTCTTAATCCGAAAACTAAATTCATCATTGCAGATGAGATAAGTACCATGCTTGATGCCGTAACACAGGTGCAGATATGGGAAGCGCTTATCAGTCACTGCAAAGCCAATGATATTGGAATATTGGCGGTTAGTCACGATAAGGAATTGCTGGAAGTGTTATGCGATAAAATTTTGTATTTTGATGAAGTAAATAAGCTATAGTTATTTCATCAAAATTTCTATTCTTTTTTTGGTATTTAACTCGCAAACAGTAAATAATCATTTTTCAATATCTCTGATAGATAATGTTAATTCTTCATCATATATTGGAATGCTAATGTAAAGTCATTGCTTTATGTGATTTAATAATGATGCAAATGAAATATATAACTAATAATGAAAAATTTTTTTAACTAGGGTGTTTAAATGATTGATAAGAATATTTTACTGGTAATTTCATTATTATTCTGCATTTTATTCACGATTTCAAGTGTTTATGCACAGGATATTGATATGAATGACACAATTGTCTGTGATGATGATTACAAAGTCATAGATGCGATTAATGAAAATGAATGTAATGAATCGACAATCGCTTATACGGACAATGATGAGCTGTTGGGGGATTCCACTATTTATTTTGATGCTTCGGCATCAACTGATGGAGACGGTTCCAAATCAAAACCTTATAAAGTATTTAAATGGAACAGAATAAGTTCCAAAAGCATGGTTTATTTTGCAAATGGAGAGTATACTCTGGATAATAAAGTATCTCTATATTCATCTTTTCAGAGTTTAAAATTTGTCGGTCAAAGTAAGGAAAACACAATATTTACTTCTAATTTTGATAATGCAAATGAAATAACTGTTTATAGTGGCACTAAATTTACTATAAGTGATATGACATTGAACGGTTTTCATTTATATAACTATGGAACAATTGAGGCGACAAATGTAATTTTCCAGAATGAAATCAGAACAGATTCTGGAGGGACTATATATTCCTATGGATACGATAATTATATCGCTGAATTAAAATTGACATCATGTCAGTTTAAGAATAATAAGGTTGACAGTAATGGAGGTGCAATTTCAGCTTCAAGAACAAAATTGACAATTAACAATTGTGTTTTCTATAATTCATCCTCTTCCAAATATGGTGGAGCCATTTATTCTTCAAATTCTAATTTAATCATTACAAATTCAGTATTTAATTATAATAATGCTTTATATGGGGGAGCATTGTATATTGATAAGAATAGTAAGTTAAATTTAAAACGGTCACAGTTTATTTCCAGTACTGCGAAATATTATGGTGGTGCAATAGGTGCTGATTTATCAGATCTAACAGTTGAATCATCAAACTTCACTAATTCCGAATCCATTGACGATGCTGGAAGTGCAATCTATTCATTTAAATGTGATTTAAATGTATTATCCTGCCAGTTTACTAATGGAAAATCATTGTTTGGTGGTGCAATCTGTTGTTTGAGTACTGATTCAATTATTCAAAACTCTACCTTCACCAATAACTTTGCGACATTTTTTGGAGGATCCATATATTGCAGTTATGGACTTGTCAACATCACTAAAAATAACTTTAAAGGATCTAGAGCTGGCAGTAGTGGAGGGTCAATATACGGCAGCTTAACCACTATGTTAACTTTGTTAAATAACGATTTCACAAATTCTTCAGCACCAATCGGTAATGCAATATCTATTGACCCGGCAATTCAAAGCAAGATTGCGGATTCAGGCAATAGGTATGAAGGTACAACATTTGACTTAATGAATTCAAATGGCATCTGTTTTTACAATACAAATCCTCATTATGAATTTGATAATGACTATTCGGTGCCCTTATTCAGTTATACTCCCGACTCATTAACTGTTCTGCCGTCTTCATATGATTCAAGGGATTACGGTTACATGACTCCAGTAGAAAATCAGGGAAAAGGTGGCAGTTGCTGGGCATTTGCAACCACTGCAACCTTGGAGGCATGCATTAAGAAGGCTACAGGAATCACATACGATTTTTCAGAAGAAAACCTTAAAAATCTGATGGCATATTATTCATTGTATGGTCGTGATATTTCGGTCAATGGAGGTGGAAACATGGCTATGGCAATGGGTTATCTGATGGGCTGGTTTGGTCCCATCTATGAAGAGCTGGATGAATATGTTGAGTTTTCAGCATTGTCTACAAATTTCAACCCTCTTTTGCATATTCAAAATGTTTACAAAATACCCGTTGCCAATAGGGATTTAATTAAAAAGGCCATTATTGATTATGGTGC
The DNA here is from genome assembly GCF_946408925.1 of uncultured Methanobrevibacter sp. Taxonomy (GTDB): domain Archaea; phylum Methanobacteriota; class Methanobacteria; order Methanobacteriales; family Methanobacteriaceae; genus Methanocatella. The sequence goes on along the minus strand of NZ_CAMJUE010000049.1, from coordinate 2,462 downwards.
TGTTACAGCAGAATTCAGTAAATGGATTTCATCAGGACATGCAGTAACTCTTGTAGGATGGGATGATAATTATAACGGATATGATTTCGATAATACATATGCAGATGGAGCATGGATATTCAAAAATAGCTGGGGTGAGAATTACAAGGACCATGGTTATTTCTATGTAAGCTTTGATAGGGAAATCCAAGAGGCATATACTTTCGTTTTCAATGATGAAAAGGGATATACGGACATATATCAGTATGATTTGGCAGGACCAACATATTACACCACCCATTACACTGCCTTTAAAACAAGATTTTCCTCCAGAAGCAATGATGTGTTGTCTGCAGTTGCAGCATACTTTGATAAGGAAACAGATTACACATTCATAATCTATAAAAACGGCAATCAGGTTGCAACTCAAAGTGGGCACTCCCTGGCAGGATATATGACAATTCCCCTTAAAAATGAAATCCTCCTCAAAAAGAATGATGAATTTGTTGTTGAATTCCAGGTAACTGAGGGTCAGATTATAACCAGTATTTATGATGAACTTCACAATCAGTATGCACGAAATATTAATGTTGTAACTTTTGAAAGAGGGGACTCTTTTGGAAAATTTAATGGAAAGTGGGTAGATTTATATGATGCTGGCAATTACCATATAACTCCATGCATTAAAGCATATACAAGGCCTGCAAAATTGAATGAGATTGCAATGACAATGCCTAATCAATTCGGTCAAGTAAGACTAAATGACAATGTTAATGTAGTATTCAATGTTCCCGACAATATAGTTGGCTTTGTAGAGTTTTCGATAAATAATCAAAAATATTATGCAAAAATAGACAACGGCAGAGCTTGTTTAAATATAAGTTTTGATAAAGAAGGCATTTATAACTTTAAAGCCCAGTATAAATCCAATCGTGAAATCTCAAATCCAATCTCCTTTTCATTTGAAGTTGTCAAAGAGATAATTATACCGAACATCACAATTTCGGCTCCTAATGTATACAAATATTTCGGAGGAAGCCAGAAATATGTGGCGACAGTATATGACAATGGTGTTTTACAGAAGGATGTTTATGTCGATATAACAATTGATGGCAAAACCCGCCGCATTAAAACCAACTCATACGGTCAGGCAATATTGGATTTGAATGACCTGAAGATAGGAATCTATCCAGTTGTTGCCAAATACAATTCAATAATGCACACTTCCAAAGTCACCATTAAATCAACAATATCTGCAGGAGATAAAAATGGAACTTATCTAAACACTACAGTTGATGCAAATTTCCTTGATAGTAATGGAAATGTCCTTAACAGTGGCCAGGCAATATTTGAAGTTGGTGGCAAGGTATTTAAAGCAAATGTCAATAACGGTCTTGCAGTTGCCGATATCGATTTGGATGTTGGAAAATATAACGTGACCATTAAAAATCCAAACACAAATGAAGAAATGGAAGTTGATTTGGAAATAGAACAAGCAGAACAGGAAATAACTGTGCTAACTAAACAGGTAGGTAAAAATATCATATTTGATATTACTGTAGATAAAGGGGTTCAGAACGGTGTCTATATTTTTACTTCAACGTCAACGATTTTAATGGATACTTATGTGAATGGTAAAATCACATTCACATTAAATAATGAAACCGTTGGTAGTAATCTATATATGTTAGGAATTAGCAATAATGAGAATTATAAATTCAGTTTTACCACTTCATATTTTTATTTTGTTGATGAAAATGTTGATTTGTCTGCGGATGACATGACTGTATATTATTCTGGAAACTTTTATGCAACTCTTAAATATAACGGCGAACCATTTAAAGATCAAAACCTCAATTTTGAAATCAATGGTAAAAAATATGAATATTTACTTTTGGATTTTGACAGTCTTTCATTAACTACAAATGAAAATGGAAAAGCATTTATTAGTATTAAAGAAGACCCGGGAATATACCCTATTACAATAGGATTTGGAAATCTTTCCTTAACTAAAAAAGTAACCGTAAAATCATCTATTAACTGTACAATCGAGGATTATAACCCCTCCACATCTACAATCACTGCGACTTTTATGACTTCACGGGGCAAACCTTTATTTTACGAGGAGGTAACCTTTATTGTAAATGGTGTGACCCATAGGGCAAACCCTGATAATAATGGTGTTGCAACACTGAAACTTGACCTCAACAGTGGAGAAAATACCATAATAATTAACAATCCTGTAACTGGGGAAAACAAAACAATAACTATTGCCCATACCAAAAGCACACCTGAAATTTCATTATCAAAAGTCATTAATGGAAATGATGTTGAGCTGACCGCAAGCCTTAATCCGTCAGATGCAACAGGATATGTGGAATTTGTCGTTTCCGGACATAAGTATTTATATACAGTTAAAAACGGTATAGCCACATTAACATTGAAAGATTTGAATCCAAAATCATACAATGTATCTGTACAAT